>WQUQ01000263.1 GCA_009782025.1 Desulfobulbus sp.
GCTGCCGGACAGAGTTCCGTCGCGGTTCGCTGCGCTCACCACGACCTACAGACTCCGGCGCTCACAGCACGTAGCGCGACAGATCCTCGTCGGCGGCCACGTCGCCCAAGCGGGCATTGACGTAGGCGGCGTCGACCCGCAGTTGCTCCAGCCCGGCCTTGCCGGCCTCGAACGAAACTTCTTCGAGCAGTTTTTCCATCACCGTGTGCAGGCGGCGAGCGCCGATGTTCTCGGTCTTTTCGTTCACCTGGTAGGCGATCTCGGCCAGGCGGCGGATGCCGTCGGCGGCGAAATCGACCGTTACCCCCTCGGTCGCCAGCAGCGCCTGGTATTGCTTGGTCAGGCAGGCGTCGGTCTGGATCAGGATGCGCTCGAAATCGGCCACCGACAGCGAATCGAGTTCGACGCGGATGGGAAAGCGGCCCTGCAATTCGGGAATCAGGTCGGAGGGCTTGGAGAGATGAAAAGCGCCGGAGGCGATGAACAGGATGTGATCGGTTTTTATCATGCCGTACTTGGTCGATACCGTGGTGCCTTCGACCAGCGGCAGCAGGTCGCGCTGCACGCCCTGGCGGGAAACGTCGGCGCCCTGCATCTCGGAGCGGCTGGTGATCTTGTCCAGTTCGTCGAGAAAGACGATGCCATTCTGCTCGACGGCCTTGACCGCCTCCAGCTTGACCTCCTCGTCATTGACCAGGCGGGCCGCCTCCTCGTCGGTCAACAGCTTCAGCGCCTCCTTGATTTTCAGCTTGCGCGATTTCTTCTTGCCGCCGCCGATGTTCTGGAACATGCCCTGAATCTGCTGGGTCAGTTCTTCCATGCCCGGCGGCGCGAAAATCTCGGCCTGCATCACCGGCGCGGCGACTTCGATGTCGATTTCCTTGTCGTCGAGATCGCCCTCGCGCAATTTCTTGCGGAATTTCTGACGGGTCGCGCTGTCCGTCGTCGTCGCCGCTTCCTCGGCGTAGAAACCAGGATTGCGCGCCGGCGGCAGCAGGGCATCGAGAATGCGCTCCTCGGCGGCATCCTCGGCGCGGGCGCGGTTGGCCTTCATGGCCTGATCGCGGTGCGATTTGACGGCCATCTCGATCAGATCGCGGATGATGGTCTCGACATCGCGGCCAACGTAACCAACCTCGGTGAACTTGGTCGCCTCGATCTTGATGAAGGGCGCATTGGCCAGACGCGCCAGGCGACGGGCGATTTCGGTCTTGCCGACGCCGGTCGGGCCGATCATCAGGATGTTCTTCGGCGTGATTTCCTGGCGCAGCGGCTCGGCCACTTGCGAGCGCCGCCAGCGGTTGCGTAGCGCAATGGCCACCGCTTTTTTGGCGTTGCCTTGGCCGACGATGTGCTTGTCGAGTTCGGAGACGATCTCCTTCGGCGTCATCGTGGTCATTCCAGTGCCTCGAAGGTGAAATTGCGGTTGGTGTAGATGCACAGGTCGCCGGCAATTTCCAGCGCCTTGGTAACGATGGCCAGCGGCTCCAACTCGGTGTTTTCCAGCAGCGCCCGCGCCGCGCTCTGGGCGTAGGCGCCGCCGGAACCGATGGCGACGATGCCCTGCTCGGGTTCGAGCACGTCGCCATTGCCAGTGATGACCAGCGAGGATTCACGGTCGGCCACCGAGAGCATCGCCTCCAGCCGGCGCAGCGCCCGGTCGGTGCGCCAGTCTTTCGCCAGTTCGACGGCGGAACGCACCAGATGTCCCTGGTGCTTCTCCAGCTTGGCCTCGAAACGCTCGAACAGCGTGAAGGCGTCCGCCGTGCCGCCGGCGAAGCCCGCCAGGATTTTGCCCTGGTACAGGCGGCGCACTTTTTTGGCGGTGCCCTTGATGACGATATTGCCCAGCGTCACCTGGCCGTCGCCGCCCATGGCGACGACAGGGCCCCGGCGCACCGACAGAATCGTCGTGCCGTGATATTGCTCCATATGCTTCCTGACTCAAGATTTGGGAATGATGATGCGCGCCTGCTTGTTGAGGCCGACCACGGCCATCAATTCGGCCACCAGATGATTCGGGCTGCGGATCAGGATCTCGCGCCCCTCTGCCTTGTACGGCGCGATGCGATTGACCAGTTGGCCGGCGGAGAAGAAATCCATGCGGCGGACGCCGGAAAAATCGATGACGGGCAGTTCGTTGTTCTCGATGACGTCGACCAGTTCATCGAAACGGCAATTTTTCAGATCGCCTTCCAGATAATAGGCATCGTCGACCGGCAGCGCCGCGCCCGCCTCCGGCTTGGCCGCCGGCGCGTTCTCCCAGGACGGCGGCGACAATTCAAACGTTACCGCGTAATCGACGGCGCGCTCCTCGAACAGTTCCTGCGGCCCTTGCCGCTGCAACAATTCGAGCAGCAGCGCCCAGGCTGGCTCGCGCCCGGCTTCGCCGGCCCGTAAACGCTCGTTGAGGCGAGCCAGAAAACCATTGACCTCGTTCAGCGTCAGCGCCACCCCATCCCGCCGGGCCGTGCGCAGAATCGCCGCCAGTTGTCCGGCCACCGCATCGTCGCAGCCGGCCAATTTGCCGCATTCAATGACGACGGGCTGGCCCTTGGCCGCCCATTCCGCCAGTTCGTTCAACGACTCGACGTTTTCGGCGGTCAGCACGCCCTGTAACACCAGGCGGCGCGGGCCGTGGTTTTTGCCTGCCGCCGCCGGTTCCGTCCGCCGCCACGAGGATGGCGAGGTTTCCCAGGTCTCGGCGAATTCCAGAGCCAGATTTTCAAAAGCGGCGTGATCGCCGACGCACTGCAACAGGTCGAGCAACAGCAACCAGAAGCGCCGCCCCTCGTCGCCCGGATAGGCGCGGATCAGGGTTTCCAGCAGCGAGCGGGCGGCCGCTTCCTGACCATTGGCGAACAGCACGACGGCGTGTTCAACGTCGCCCTGCACGGGATCGATGTCCTGATTGACGTCGATGTCCATGACTTCGGATTCAATGAACTCGGCGTCGTCGAAATCGTCCTTGCCCAGATTGGGGGCGATCACGGACCCGAGCGGGGCCGACGGCTTGGCGGCTGGCCCGCTGGCCGCGAGCGTCTTGCTGCGGGTGAATTCAAGCTCCGGCAGGGGTTCCGCCAGCGACGCGGGCGCCTCTTCCGGCACTTTCGGCGGCACAGGCACTGCTCCAGGCGCCTGAGCGCGCGGCTGGCTGGCCTGGCGCTCCGGCATTTTCTGAGGCGGTTTCTTGAAAAAGGAAAAAACCATAAATACTCCGCGAACAGGAATCGTGTTTTAGCACGCCATCCGGCACCGTGCAATCAACGAATTAGCCCACAGCAGCAGCAAAAAAAACCCCGGTCATTTTGCAACGACCGGGGTTTGTCGGCGCGGCAACGACTCAGGCTCCCAGTCCCTTGCGGTTGCGGGCATGGCATTCGGCAGCGTAGATGACCTTGAACAGGGTCTTGCCGCTGCCCTTGAACAGGCGCTTGCTGGATTTGGAAACGCAGCGGCGCTCCAGGGAAGAACGGCGGGTACGGTTGATGGCCATGATGAACTCCTTGATTCCGACAATTTTCTGAAACCGGGAATGGTAGGCGCTACACCGGCAAAGGTCAATGTGTGGCAGATCATTTACCTGGCCTTGGCGCGTGGATGTGTTTTGTCATAGACCTGAGCCAGATGCTGGAAATCCAGATGGGTATACACCTGCGTCGAGGCGATGCTGGCGTGGCCGAGCATTTCCTGCACCGCGCGCAGGTCGCCGGAGGATTGCAGCAGGTGCGAGGCGCAGGAATGGCGCAGCATGTGCGGATGGACGTGCTGCGGCAAATTCTGGCGCACCGCCCATTCGGCCAGGCGCAACTGGATGGCGCGATGGCCGAGCCGCTGGCCGCGACGGCTGACGAACAGGGCCGGCTCGTCAGCCGTCGCCAGCGTGTCGCGCCGCGCCGCCCAGGCGGCCAGCGCCGCGCGCGCCTGCTCGCCGACCGGCGCCAGGCGCGCCTTGGCGCGTTTGCCGATGACGCGGATTTCGCCATCGTGCAGCACAGCATCGAGAGCATCGCAATCGAGCGCCGCCAGTTCAGCGAGGCGCAGGCCGGAGGAATAGAACAATTCAAACATCGCCGCATCGCGCGCAGCGAGGGCGTCGTCTTGCGCAGTCGTCACATCCAGCAGGCGGCTGGCTTCATCCACCCCCAGGGCATCGGGCAGATGGCGCGGCGATTTCGGCGCGCGCACGCCGGCGCAGGGATTGGTGCGCACCACGCCGTCGTTTCCCAGCCAAACGAAGAAGCCGCGCCAGGCCGACAACAGCCGCCCCAGCGAGCGCCCGGACAGGCCGCGCGCATGCAACTGGGCGACGAAGCGGCGGATGTGGTGGCTCTGCAAGCGGGCGAGTTCGGTATCGCCGGCCAGTTCGCACAAACGGCGCAGGTCGCGGCGGTAGTTGGCAACGGTATGCGGCGACTGCCGACGCTGTTCGGCCAGCGCCGCCAGCCAGGCATCGACCGCCGCCGCCGCCGTGGTGAATCGCCCCAAGCCGGAGCTTGGGGCTTCTTCGCCACGAGTTGGGTGCGCCTTTGGCGCCAGCAGGAATTGGCTCGCTGGCGCTTGCCCCGTGGTCACAGCACGCTCTTGGCGACTCTCGCCAGCGCCGCCGACACCAGTTCGCCGAGGCGTTCGAGGTGCAGGGTGCCCATATCGGCGTGGAAGCGCTGTCCTTCCTCGCTGCCCAGGGCGATCAGACCGATGGTGCCGCCGCCGTTACGCAGCGCGATCAGCGCCTGCGAGCGGATGTGCGGCGCTTGTTCGCCGAACCAGGAGGCGGTGCCGAAGCCGGCGGTGGAGCCGCAACAGGGGCGGCTGAGGGTTTCGGCGAAAACTTGCAGTTCTTCGCTGACGCCGGCGAATTCCGGCAGATCCTCGACGCCCTCCGGCTTGTTCCACAGGCGCAGGGCGACGTGCGGCACGGCAAAATCGTCGCGCAGGTGAAAATGGATCAGGTGAATCACCGCCTGGAAGGTTTCGGCGGCGACCAGGCCGACGGCCAGGCGATGCACCTTTTCGCCGATGGCGTCGTTTTCCTCGCCGAAGGCGATCAGTTCAGCCAGCTTGGCCTCAACCGAGCGGTTTTTCTCGCGCAGGCTCAGCATCTGCCGCTCGGCCAGCGAAATGGCCCGCCCGCCATGCGGATGCGGGAGAAAAATCTGGGCCATCAGATCGGCGTACTGCTCGAAGAAACCGGGATGGTTCTTCAGGTAATCGGCGACCTCTTCGGGAAACAGCGCGCTCATGGTTGCTCCAAAGCCTCTATCTGAATTTCAAAAATCATAGCAGGAACATGGCGTTGTCTCAAATAGTTAAAGTTTTTTCTCCATGATGTAATCGTCCATCACGAAGCCGTCGCCGATGTCGGAAACAATCGCCTCGCGCACCGTGAAGCCGTGTTTGCGATAGGCGGCAATCGCCTTTTCGTTGTGCTTGTTCACCGCCAGAATCACGCCGGGATAGCCGAGTTTTTGCGCGCGCGCCGCAACGTGAGCGATCAGTTGGCCGCCGACGCCGCGGCGCTGGACATCGGGATGTATGTACAGCTTGTCGAGCTTGAACTCGCCCCGATAAATCTCGCTACCGGCAAAGCCGACCCGCCGTTCGCCAGCAAAACACTGGTCGAGCCATTTGTCGGGATTTTCGAGATCGGCGCGCAGTTGTTCGTGGCCGTAGCGTTGCCCGAGCATGAAATCGATTTGCGCCTGGGTGATGATGTCCAGGTAAGCGGTCTGCCAGATCTCCCGCGCCAGCGCGGCAATGGCCGGCACATCGGACGGCGTCACGGGACGAATTTGAATGTCCGGGCTGTTCATGATGGCGAAGCCTCCTCCACGGGCGGCGGTTCAGCGCCGCGCGGCTGTTTGTAACGGTTGTAACCCCACAGGTATTGCGTCGGACATTGGCGGATCAACGCCTCGATTTCGTGGTTGATCTGCTGCGCCCGCTCGATGGTCGAGCCGCTCAACGGCTGGCTGGGCGGCAGAAAATGCAGGCGATAGCCGCGCCCGCCGGGCAGGCGCTCGCCCCAGGTCAACAGCGCCGCCGCGCCGGTTTCCGTCAGCCGCGCTGCCAGGGTCATGGTATAGGCGTAGCGGCCAAAAAATTTGAGCCACGCGCCTTCGCCGGTTTTCGGCGCCTGGTCGGGCAGCAGGCCGACCATCTGCCCTTTCTTCAGCGCCTTGATGAGCGCGCGCACGCCGGAAAGATCGGCTGGCGCCAGGTGCAGTTGCGTGCGCTGGCGTCCGGTCAGGATCAACGCCTGCACCGCCGCCGATTTCGGCGCCCGGTACAGCACCGTGATGTCGCCCAGCGTCGATAGGTACTGGGCGGTGATCTCGAAACAGCCCAGATGCGGCGTCAGAAAGACGATGCCCTTGCCCGCCTGGCGCGCCGCCGCAACCCATTCGCCGCCGACCACCTCGACCACCTGGGCATTGGCCTCGGCCAGCGGACGCAGCCAGATGCGCGCCAGTTCGAGCATCTGCTTGCCGGCCTCGGCGGCAACAGCGCCGCGCAGCGCCGGGTCGATGCCGGCCTGGGCCAGGTTGTTGCGCAGATTGCGCCGGTAGGTCGGCGAGAGCCAATAGGTCAGGCGCCCGAGCCAGCCGCCGAGCGCATGAACCAGCCACAGGGGCAGGCGGGAAAGCATCCTGAAAACAAAAACCATGCCGTTCCGGGGGTTGAAGGTCAGCAATAAAAGGGTAAGATTATCGGATCGCCGAGTTAAAGAGACAACTTGCGGGGCGATTGACAAATTCTGCTAAAGCGTCGCCTGCTCGTGGTCCGAAGCCGGTAACGCCGGATCAAAGGACCATTGGAGCATTCCCATGAGCGATTATCTCTTCACCTCGGAATCGGTCGGCGAAGGCCATCCGGACAAGGTTTCCGACCAGATTTCCGACGCCATCCTCGACGCCATCCTGGCGCAGGACAAATATTCGCGCGTCGCCGCCGAAACCCTGTGCAACACCGGCCTGGTGGTACTGGCCGGCGAGATCACCACCACCGCCAACGTCGATTACATCCAGATCGCCCGCGACGCCATCAAGCGCATCGGCTATGACAACACCGACTACGGCATCGACTACAAGGGCTGTGCGGTGCTGGTCGCCTATGACAAACAGTCGCCCGACATCGCCCAGGGCGTAAACAAGGCCTACGACGACGACCTCGGCCAGGGCGCGGGCGACCAGGGCCTGATGTTCGGCTACGCCTGCGACGAAACGCCGTCGCTGATGCCGCTGCCGATCTATCTGTCGCACCGGCTGGTCGAGCGTCAGGCGCTGTTGCGCAAGGATGGGCGGCTCCCCTGGGCGCGCCCGGACGCCAAATCGCAAGTCACCATCCGCTATGTCGACGGCAAGCCGCATGCCATTGATACCGTCGTGCTATCCACCCAGCATTCGCCCGACATCAGCCTGGACGACCTGCGCGAAGCCACCATCGAGCAGATCATCAAGCCGGTGCTGCCGAAGGAACTCATCAAGGGCGACATCAAGTTTCTGGTCAACCCGACCGGCCGTTTCGTCGTCGGCGGCCCGCAGGGCGATTGCGGCCTGACCGGGCGCAAGATCATCGTCGACACCTACGGCGGCGCTGCGCCGCACGGCGGCGGCGCCTTCTCCGGCAAGGATCCTTCCAAGGTCGACCGCTCCGCCGCCTACGCCACCCGCTACGTCGCCAAGAACATCGTCGCCGCCGGCCTGGCCTCGCGCTGCCTGGTGCAGGTCTCCTACGCCATCGGCGTCGCCCTGCCGACCTCGGTCATGGTCGAGACCTACGGCACCGGCAAGGTCAGCAACGAAACGCTGACGGCGCTGGTCAGAAAGCACTTCGACCTGCGCCCCAAGGGCATCGTCAACATGCTCGACCTGCTCCGCCCGATCTACCAGAAGACCGCCGCCTACGGCCACTTCGGCCGCGACGAACCGGAATTCACCTGGGAGGCCACCGACCGCGCCGCCCTGCTGCGCGGCGACGCCGGTATCTAGAGAATCTATTTCCGCTCCCCGCGCAATTCCCTGACCCGCGCTTGCAGCACCTCTGGCGTGGCGGCGGCGGGGGCGACGGGCGGGCCGGCGCGCAATTCGATGGCGGCGAAGAAGCCGCGGCGGAAGGGGCTTTTCATCGCCGCGCCGTCGATGCGCGAGAAGAAGCTGCCCCACAGCCCGGAGAGCGCCAGCGGCACGACCAGCACCGGGTCGGCGGCGAGGATGCGGCTGATGCCGGGACGGAAGGCTTGCAGTTCGCCGTCCGGGGTCAGGCCGCCTTCGGGGAAGATCGCCACCAGATGGCCGTCTTTCAGCGCCTGGGAGATGGCGGCAAACGCCTTGTCCGGCCGCGCCGGGTCGTCGGCGATCGCGCTGCCGTGACGGAGCATGAAGCCGATCAGCGGCTTTTGGAAAAAGCGCTGGTCGATGACGAAGCGGATCGGCTGGCGCACCGCGCCCATCAGGATCACCGTATCGACGAAGCTGACGTGGTTGGCGACGAGCAGCGCCGGCCCTTCTTCCGGGATGTTTTCCAGCCCTTCGCAGCGCAATCGGTAGGCGGCCTTGACCAGCAGCCAGGCGATGAAGCGCAGCAGGAATTCCGGCACCAGGCTGTAGATGTAGATGGCCACCACGGCGTTGAGCAGCGCCGCGACGCCGAACAGCGCCGGAATCGACAGCCCGGCGTCGAGCAGGGCGGCGGCGCCCATCAAGCCGACGACCATGAACAGGGCATTGACAATGTTGTTGGCGGCGATGACGCGGGCGCGGTGGCTGGCTTCGCTCCGCGTCTGCACCAGGGCGTACAGCGGGACGATGAAGAAGCCGCCGAAAACGCCGAGCAGCATCAGGTCGAACAGCACCCGCCACACCGCCGCATGGCCGAGCAGCGCCGCTAACTCATGCGACGCGCCGGCGGCCAGGCCAGCCGGCGAGGCGAAATAAAGGTCGACACCAAAGAGCGTCAGGCCGATGGAACCGAAGGGCACCAGGCCGATTTCGACGCGCTTGCCGGACATCCGCTCGCAGAGCAGCGAGCCGATGCCGATGCCGACCGAGAACACGGCCAGCAGCACCGTCACCATCGTCTCGTCGCCGCCCAGCACGTTCTTGGTATAGGCCGGGAATTGCGCGAGAAACAGCGCACCGTACAGCCAGAACCACGAGATGCCGAGAATCGACAGGAATACCGCGCGGTTCTTGCTGGCGAAGGCGATGTTGCGCCAGGTTTCCGATAACGGATTGAGGTTGAGCGCCAGTTCCGGCATCGGCGCGGGGGCTGGCGGAATGCCCCGGCTGGTCAGGTAGCCCGCCGCTGCAACGACGAAACCGCCGACGGCGATCCAGGCCGGGTGCTCGGCCTGGCCGGCCAGCAGGCCGCCGGCCAGGGTGCCGATGAGAATGGCGATGAAAGTGCCGGCCTCGATCAGCGCATTGCCGCCGACCAGTTCTTCGTCATGCAGATGCTGCGGCAAAATGGCGTACTTGACCGGCCCGAACAGCGTGGAATGCAGCCCCAGCAGGCACAGCGCCCCCATCAGCGTCCAGAAGCTGTGCAGGAAGAAGCCGGCGGCGGCGACGACCATGATGGTCATCTCCAGCACCTTCACCAGACGGGCCAGCAGCGCCTTGTCGACCTTGTCGGCCAGTTGCCCGGCGGTGGCCGAGAACAGGAAGAAAGGCAGGATGAAAATGCCGCCGGCCACATTGCCCAGCAATTCCGGCTTGATCGCCGTCCATTGCGCCGCGTGGAAGGTCAGCAACACGATCAGCGCGTTCTTGAACAGATTGTCGTTGAAGGCGCCGAGAAACTGGGTGACGAACAGCGGCGCGAAACGCCGTTGCTTGAGAAGGCCGAATTGTCCGCTCATGCAGGATGTCTCGTGAAAAAGCGGCGGGTGGAGAACACCGCCGGCGAAAAGGAATGTCCCTGCCAGTTGAGCAGGCGCTTCAAG
>WQUQ01000264.1 GCA_009782025.1 Desulfobulbus sp.
GCCAGCCACGCGGTTTGGGGTTAATATGCGCGGATGACTACCCGCATCCTCCTCGTCGAAGACGACGCCCGGCTGGCCGAGCTGACCGCCGAATACCTGAGCAAGAACGATTTCACCGTTGCCATCGAGTCGCGTGGCGATACCGCCGAGGCCCGCATCCTGGCCGAGCAGCCCGATCTGGTCATCCTCGATGTCATGCTGCCGGGCAAGGACGGCTTCGAGGTGTGCCGCTCGGTGCGCCCGCAGTATCGCGGCGTGATCCTGATGCTGACCGCCCGTGACGAGGATTTCGACCAGATTCTCGGCCTTGAAATGGGCGCCGACGATTACATCGCCAAACCGGTTCAGCCGCGCGTGCTGCTGGCCCGCATCAAAGCCCTGTTGCGCCGCCTGCCGGCCGCCAGCGAGCACGATGGCGGCGATGCCGAGGCGCTGGTCTTCGGCCAGTTCCGCATCAGTCAGGCAACGCGCACCGCCAGCCTGGCCGATACCGGCATCGACCTGACCACAGCCGAGTTCGATCTGCTCTGGCTGCTGGCCAGCCACGCCGGCAACGTGCTGTCGCGCGACGACCTGTTGCAGGAACTGCGCGGCATTGGCTTCGATGGTCTGGATCGTTCGATCGATGCCCGCATTTCGCGCCTGCGCAAGAAACTCAACGACGATCCGGAAAATCCGCTGCGCATCAAGACCGTGCGCGGCAAGGGCTACCTGTTCAGCAAGCATGACTGGAACTGAACCCGGCGCGACGAACGACCGGGAACACGGCCAGGGTCTCGCCCGTTCATTGTTCCGCGTGTCGCTGCCGCGCTGGCGCGGCGGGCGTTACAGCCTGTCCAAGCTGTTTTTCAATTTCTATCTGCTGGCGATGGGTTCCTTCGTCGCCATCGCCTTCACCGCCGATTTCGTCATCTCGACGGCGCAGCGCAGCATTACCGATGACTACGCCCGCCGCTTCATGCGCGGCACCATCACGCTGATCGAAGACGAGTTGTCCCGCCAGCCGCGCCATACCTGGCCGCACAAAATCGAAGAACTCGACCAGAAGTTCGCCTATCGCCTCGACATCGTCGAACGCATCACCCTCGACCGCCTTGTGAAGCCCGATCAGGTCGCCAAGCTCGATGCTGGCGACATCGCCATCGACCATGACGGAGACATCATGTACCACCGCCTGGGCAATACCAGCGAGGTGTTGGTGGTTGGGCCGCTGGCCGTCAGCCGCACCCCCGAGCAGACCGACCGCCTGCCGCTCGAAGTCCGCCTGCGCCTGTTGACCTGGAGCCTGATCGGGCTGATTTTCGGCATCGCCCTGTGGTTCTGGGTGCGCCCGGTCTGGCGCGACCTCGAAGCCATCCGTCAAACCGCCCGCGATCTCGGCGACGGCAATTTCGCCGCCCGTTCGCCGCCGGCGCGCAGCCAGTTGTTCTCGCCACTGGCCGAGACCATGAACAGCATGGCCGAGCGCGTCCAGCAACTGCTGGCGACGCACCGCGAACTATCGAGCGGCATCTCGCACGAACTGCGCACCCCCATCGCGCGCCTGCGCTTCGCGCTGGAAATGCTGGCCGAAACCGAACAGCGGAGCGAGCGCGAGCGGCTGTGGACGATGATGGAGGACGACCTCGACGAGCTTGACCGCCTCATCGACACCAGCCTGACCTATGCCCGCTTCGAGCGCGAAGCGCCGGAGGCGCACTTCACCAGCGTCCGTTTCGCCGACTGGCTGACCGACCAGGTTGAATCCATGCGCCTGCTCGGCCGCCAACTCGAAGTCGAGGTCGACACCAGCCGCTTGCCGCCGCAACTCAACGTCGACCTCGACCGCAAAGCCATGCCCTACGCCCTGCGCAACATTCTGCGCAACGCCTTCAAATACGCCAGCGCGAAAATCCGGGTCAGCGCCGAACTCGACGGCGACCAGATTCACATCCTGATTGATGATGACGGCATCGGCATCCCGCCGGCGGAGCGCGAACACATCTTCTCGGCCTTCACCCGCCTCGACCGTTCACGCGACCGCGCCACCGGCGGCTACGGCCTCGGCCTGGCGATCGTCCGCCGGGTTCTCGAATTGCACGGCGGCAGCGCCATCGCCGACGCCTCCCCGCTCGGCGGCGCGCGCTTTACGTTAAGCTGGAAAGCCCACCAGTAGGTCTTCACGGCCCGTTACAAAGCGTCATGGCTGGTTACGCCCGCGGCACGCTCGCGCAACAGACCGGCCAAGCGGCCTCTCCTAGAATGCACTTCATGCCGTACCCCAACGGCCTCGCTAAAAAGGAGACAGCAAAAATGATCGAGATGAATATCAAAGGTTTCCTCGCCACCGCCCGCCTCTACCTGCTCGGCTTGCTGCCGCAGCAACCACAACCCACGCTGGCCGTCATCCCCCTGCGGCGAAAATGCGGATGTCGCTAAGCAACAACAACCTGCCGATCAGTGAAAGCCTCGGCGTATTCGTCGGCGTCGCCGGCTTCGACTGGCTCACCGACGGCCACGCCGAACCACTGAAAGCGCTGCTGGCCGGCGTTTTCGCCGGCATCCTCATCATGGCCGCTCGCCAATGGCGGAAGAAACGGCAAAAACACTGAACCCTCCTGGCGAAACAAACCGTTTCGATACTCCCTGTTCCCCCGCCCGCGTGGCGGGGTTTTTTTGTTACCGTCCAGGGCTTCTGGATAGTCGCGCGCATCAAAACGTTCGTCATGGCACGTGCGTTGGCAGGGAGAGGGCGTCCACGCCACGCGCGGCCATCGGGTTGGGAGCAAGTCACCCTGACCGAGCAAGAAATGCAGTCTTTACGCGAAAGGATGCGCGGGAACCTGCCAGTGCCCAAAAAAACCTCCTGGCGAAACCTCGCTGACCGGCTCGGTCTTTGTTTGAGGTAAAATCGCCGACGCGGGGCAGCAAAAAAGGCTCCGTACCAGGGAGCCTTCGTTGCAATCTCCCCCGCAAGGGAGGTGATTTTTGTGACAAATCCTTGGAGAGGTCGTCAAAAGTGGGTCAATAAATTGACCCACACGGCTATCTTAGTCGTGTTGCTGTTCTACAGCAAGCGCCTCTGGGAGCGTAGAAATACCCGCCCTGCCGACGACTGCGGGGCGGCCGCAAATCCAAACCACCTGGATACGGAACAGTCAGCAATACCGTAGAATGAGCAAATCCTTGGCTTCGTCGTTCCCGCTATCGCCATGAATCTTTCGCGCATTCCTCTTCGCGCCTGGTTTGCCGTTCTGGCGCTCGGCTGTTTCGGCCTGATTGCCTTCAGTCTGGCGTTGCAGGAAATGCTTCGGCTGGCTCCGTGTCCGTTGTGCGTCTTTCAGCGTTTGCTTTATCTGGTGATCGGCGCGCTGGCCCTGGCCGGCTTTCTGCTGCCGGCGGCGCGGCGGCTGTGGCTGGGGACGATGGGCGCGGCGGCCTTGCTCGGGGCCGGCGTCGCTGCCTGGCAGACCTGGATGCAGCGATTTCCCGAACTGGCGCCGGGATGCAGCTATACCGACCCCAATCTGATCGAGCGCCTGGTCGACTGGCTGGGCATGCGCTATCCGTCGCTGTTTCTCGCCACCGGCTTCTGCAACAGCATCGAATGGTCTTTTCTCGGCCTGTCGATGGCCAACTGGTCGTTGCTGATTTTTCTCGGCATCATCGCCTACCTGGTCTTGCCGCTGCGCCGCACGGCCTGAAACGGGGTACAAAATACGATT
>WQUQ01000265.1 GCA_009782025.1 Desulfobulbus sp.
TGCCGGCGACCAAGGCCAGCCCGAAGGAAATGCTGCCGATCGTGGACAAGCCGCTGATCCAGTACGCGGTCGAGGAGGCGGTCGAGGCCGGGATTACCGACATGATTTTCGTCACCGGCCGTTCCAAGCGAGCCATCGAGGATCATTTCGACAAGGCTTACGAACTCGAAAATGAACTGGAGATGCGCGGCAAGACCGAGATGCTCGATTTCGTGCGCAGCATGATTCCGAAGAACATCAACTGCATCTACATCCGCCAGGCCGAGGCGCTCGGCCTCGGTCACGCAGTGCTGTGCGCCAAGCCGGTGATCGGCGACGAGCCGTTCGCCGTGGTGCTCGCCGACGATCTGCTCGACGCCCGGCCGGCGGTGATGAAGCAGATGACCGACACCTACGACTATTACCGCTGCTCGGTGCTCGGCGTGCAGGATGTGCCGCGCGAAGATACCCGGAGCTATGGCATCGTTGACGCCCGCCCTGTGGCCGAGCGTGTCGAGCGGATCAACGCCATTGTCGAGAAGCCGAAACCCGAGGATGCGCCATCGACGCTGGCCGTGGTCGGCCGCTACATCCTGACGCCGCGCATTTTTCATCATCTGGAAAACGTCCGCCCCGGCTCCGGCGGCGAAATCCAGTTGACCGACGGCATTGCCTCGCTGCTTGCCGAGGAGCAGGTGCTGGCCTACCGCTACGCCGGCACCCGCTACGATTGCGGCTCCAAGCTCGGCTACCTGCAAGCGATGGTCGTTTTCGGCCAGCGCCACCCGGAAGTCGGGGCCGAATTCAGCGCCTACCTGAAAAACCTGGAGAACCCTTGAATGACGCCGGAAAAAGCGCGTAACTTGCTGGCCAACGCCGAACTGATCTATCCCGAAACGACCATCCAGACCGCCATCACCGAATTGGCCGGGCGCGTGAGCGAGCGCCTGGCCGGCAAGAACCCGCTGGTGCTCTGCGTGATGAGCGGCGGCGTCGTTTTCTGCGGCCATCTGTTGCCGAAGCTGGCTTTTCCGCTCGATTTCGACTACCTGCACGCCACCCGCTACGGGCCGGAAACCCAGGGCGGCAAGATTTCCTGGCGCATGGCCCCGTGGACCTCGGTCAAGGGCCGCAGCGTGCTGGTCGTCGACGACATTCTCGATGAGGGCGTGACCCTGACCGCGGTCAGGGAAAGCCTGCTCCGCCTCGGCGCCGCCGAGGTGCTGCTGGCGGTATTGGTCGACAAGCAGAATGGCAAGAAGAAGCCGATCGCTGCTGATTTCGTCGGCCTGACCGTGCCGGATCGTTTCGTTTTCGGCTTCGGCATGGATGTCGACGGCACCTGGCGCAACCTGCCGGCCATTTACGCGATGAAGGAGGAAGGATGAGCGGCGCTGGCGTCGCCGAATTTCTCGCTTACTGGCAAGACGAAGGCGAGCGCTATGCCCGACATGGCGACTACGCCTGGATGGCCAGTCTGATACCCGGCCGGCGCATCCTCGAAATCGGCTGCGGCCCCGGCTTTTCGACCCAGGCGCTGGCGGCGCGCGGCCTGACGGTGCTGACCCTCGATGCGCTGCCGGACTGTCTGGCGGCTGTACGGGAGCGAATTGTTGCCAGCGCGGGCGATACCGCCAGCGTCACCCTGCTAAGCGCCGACCTGACGGCGCTGACCGAGGCCCAACGTGGGCAGATCGAAGCCTTCGCGCCCGACACGGTCGTCTGCTGGCTGATGGGCGCATCCACCGCCGATACGGGCGGCGACGTGACCGCCTATCGCGAGAAAATCCATCGCCGGGTCGCCGAACTGGCCGCCAGCCTGCCGAGCGTGCGCGCCCTGCATCTCGTCGACCGCACGGTGATCCCCTGGCAGGCCAAGGACATCGGCCGCGATACGCTGGTCAACTACCACCTCGGCAAAACCCTGCGCGACCTGCCGTTCAAGGCGGAGCAACGCCACGCGCTGTACCGCAAGCTGGAAGGTACCGCCGCCGATCTGGCGCGCATCCGCAAAACCTATCCGGCGCTCAAGGGCGCCGCGCCCGTGCTGGCCTCGCTGCTGGCGGAAAGGAAGCACTGAACATGCTGGCCATCATCGGCGGCAGCGGCCTCACCACGCTGTCCAATCTCGACGTCTCGCACCGCGAGATCATCCGCACCCCCTACGGCGAGCCTTCCGGGGCCATCGTCATTGGCCAGATCGGCGGCCAGCCGGCGATGTTCCTGCCACGCCACGGCCACGGCCACACCATCGCCCCGCATCGGGTCAATTACCGCGCCAACCTCTGGGCGCTGCACCATCGCGGCGCCACCGGCGTCATTTCCGTGGCCTCGGTCGGCGGCATTCGCGGCGACCTGCAACTGGGCGAAATCGTCGTCCCGGACCAGATCATCGACTACACCTGGGGCCGCCAATCGACCTATTACGAAGCCATCGACACGCCGGTGACGCACGTTGATTTCACCCAGCCCTACGATGCCGGTCTGCGCCAGCGCATCATCGAGGCAGCGGCAACCCTGAGCATTCCGCTCAAGATCGGCGGCGTCTATGCCGCCACCCAGGGGCCACGCCTCGAAACCGCCGCCGAAATCAATCGCTTTGAACGCGACGGCGCCGATCTGGTCGGCATGACCGGCATGCCCGAAGCCGTGCTGGCCCGCGAACTCGACCTGCCCTACGCCGCCATCAATGTCGTCGCCAACCATGCCGCCGGCCGGGGCCGCAGCGCCAACGGCATCCATTTCGACAGCCTGGAACACGTACTGCGCGAGGCCATGGGCGAGGTGCGGGCGATCATCGAAAAACTGTTCGGCAGCCCGGACGCCTGCCCACCGATGGGGATGTCGGTGTAGTCGGGCGGGTCAAGACCAGCGCTACAACAGACGGACACCCCATCACACAATCGATGGCCGAGAAAGGCTCACTCATGAAATTTGCGCTTTACCTGATTGGTTTTATGCTCGTTGTCATCGTCGCCTCTTTTTTGATCCCGATGCCGGGGCAGGGCGGCGATCCAGAACGCAACCTGCCGTGGCAGATCGAGGTCGATGGTCAGGGCGGCAGCAGGGTGTTTGGCCTGCAACCGGGGCGCAGCACGCTGGCTGATGTGCGGGCGGCGCTCGGCGGCGATTTCGAGTTGGCGATCATCGCCCAGCCGGACGAAATCGGCGCGGTCGAAGCCTATTACAGTCAGGTCGCGCTCGGCTTCGTGCTGGCCCGGCTGGTGGTCACGCTCGATGTCGCGCCGGAAACGGTCAAGGCCATGCGCGAGCGGGCGCTCAAGGCCGAGCGCATGGAAAGCGCAACGCGCAAGATCACCCTGCACCCGGACGATCTGGCCCAACTGGAACAGGCGCGGATCAAGGCGCTGACGGTGATTCCAACGATCAATCTCGACGAAGCCACGATCATCCAGCGCTTCGGCCAGCCGGCGGAGCGTTTGCAAGTGACGGAGAAGCGGGCGCATCTGCTCTATCCGCACTTGGGCCTCGACGTGGTCGTCAACAGCGACGGCAAGGAGTTACTGCAATACGTCGCCCCCCGCGATTTCGCCCTGCTGCGTGAACCGCTGCGCGCTGGCGGTGGCTGAGGCAGCGGAGTTCCAGGCTATTTGGCCTTGGCTTCCGTGGCCAAATCATGACCTCGCCAGGCAACCAACCCCAGGGCGACCGCTGCGTGAGTGGCCGCGATCAGCAGGTCGAGGCCGCTTGAGCCATCAATCT
>WQUQ01000266.1 GCA_009782025.1 Desulfobulbus sp.
TGGCCGAGGCTGGCGACCTGCTGCCCCTGCTCGAGAAAGGCCGCTTGCAGCCGCGCCAACTGGTCGAACTGGGCGACATCATCGTCGGTCGTCAGCGCGGACGGCAGGATCCGGGCGACATCACCCTGTTCGAGTCGCAGGGCATGGCCATTCAGGATCTGGCGGTGGCCGCGCGCGTCGCCGCCGCCGCCGAGGCCACCGGCATCGGCCGCGAATGGCCGCTGGCGGAAATTTGACCAGAGCGCGCGCTTGGCGAGAGAATTCAGCCTTCGCCAGGAATTTGTCATCAACGGGAGAACGGGTGAAGGCGGGGTTCTGGAGATCCAACGGGCTTTTCGGCGGCGCGCGCGCCGCCTGGCACGCCTGATCGGCGAGGAAACGGCATGAAACTCTCTGATGTGCTCGAAATGGTTGCGCGCACCGACCCCGGCCTCTTGCGCTCGCGTAACGAAGATGCGGTCTTTGCCGATGCCGCGCTCGGCGTCGCCATCCTGGCCGACGGCATGGGCGGCTACAATGCCGGCGAAGTCGCCAGCGGCATGGCCTGCACCTTGCTGGCGGCCAATTTCGCCCGCTTCGCGCCGATGTGCAACGAACAGATCGATGACGACGACCCCGCCTTCATGGCCCGCCATCTGGCCAGCGAAGTCACGCTCGCCAACCGGGCCATCTTCCAGGCCGCGCAAGGCGAGCCGCGTTACGCCGGCATGGGCACGACGCTGGTGCTGGCCTGGTTCCATGACAATCAGGTGGGCGTCGCCCATGTTGGCGATTCACGCTTTTATCGCTTGCGCCAGAATGATTTCGAGCTGCTGACCAAGGATCACTCGGTTTTGCAGGAGCAGATCGATAGTGGCATGCTGACGCCGGAAGAAGCCCGCTATGCGGAACACCGCAATCTGGTCACGCGGGCGTTGGGCGTCGATCCCGAGGTCGACGTCGAAATCCATGTCCATGACGTGCAAGCGGGCGACCTGCTGCTCTTGTGTTCGGATGGTCTCAGCGAAATGGTCGAGGATGAAGGCATCAGGCAGACGCTGCAAACCCTGGGCGGCAATCTGGAACTGGCGGCCGAAGAACTGGTGCATCTGGCCAATGACAACGGCGGGCGGGATAATATTTCGCTGATCCTGGTTCGGGTGTTGGGCGACTACGCGGCGCCGCGCGGCTGGGCGCAGCGGTTGCGGGCGGTCATGAAGTAAACGAGGAAAAAAAATGGCAAAACTGATCCTGTCCATGGACGGCCTGGTGTTGAAGGAAATCCCGCTCGGCAAGAAACGCCTGAGTATCGGCCGCAAACCGCAAAACGACATCCAGATCGACAACCTCGCCATTTCCGGCGAGCACGCGGCCATCGTCACCGTCCTCGACGACGCCTTTCTCGAAGACCTCAACAGCACCAACGGCACCCTGGTCAATGGCCAGCCGGTCAAAAAACACATCCTGCGCCACAACGACATCATCGAACTGGGCAAATATCGCCTCAAATTCATGATCGACGAAGCCGAGCCGCGCAGCGGCGCCGACCAACCCCTGACCATCGCCACCAAAGCCTCCGAAATGGAACTGGTGCCGCGCGGCGGCTCGACCACCCGTTCACAATCCGGCGTTACATCGGAGCCGCAGGGGACGGGCGTTGCCGCCGCCGTCGTCCAGTTGGTCAGCGGCCCCCTGGCCGGCAAGGAACTGCCGCTGACCAAAACCCTGACGACGCTCGGCAAACCCGGCCAGCAAGTCGCCGTCATCGCCCGCCGGCCCAACGGCTATTTCATCACCCACGTCGAAGGCAACGCCTTCCCCCTGCTCAACGGCCAGACCCTCGACGCCCAGGCGCACGTCCTGGGCGATCACGACCTCATCGAAATCGCCGGCATCAGGATGGAATTTCTCCTCAAGCCCTGACCCCCTTCACCGGGACAATTCGCAGCGTTGCCTTCAACGCGCCTTGAGAGGGAGCATCAAGACCATCGGGTGCATGGGTGATGCGCGAAAACCGTAGTGTTCATAAAATTGCCTGGCGCGCTCGTTCAAGGCATGAACGAGCAGCGCCCGGACACCGACGCTTTCCGCGACCCATTGCACGCGCGTGACCGCATCCTGAAGCAAGGCAGCGCCGAGCTTGCTGCCTTGAGCGCGAGCATCCACCGCCAGCCTTGCCAGCACCATGACCGGCACCGGATCAGGCATGTTGCGCCGGATGGCGCTGGTGGCTTCCGGGTGCGCGACGGCGCCCGCCGCCAAAGCGTAATAGCCGAGCACGCACTGGTCGGCATCGGCCACGACAAAGGTGCGGCTGGCCCCGCTGCGATGGTTGGTCGGTGCGCGCCGCTTCAGCCAATCATTCAGCGCTGGCTCGCCGCAGTCGAATCCATCGAGCCGATGCGTCGCCGCGAGCGATTGCGGCGCCGAGAACGCCATGTTCACGCTTTGCTCGCGCTCCACGGAGCCTTGATCGCCATCAGACGCTCAAGGCCGGGGTTGGCGTCCTGTGGCGCATCGAGCAAGGCCGTAAACTGCCGAAACCGGTTCTCGTCCAGGCTGAAAAAAACCTGATCCAGCACAATGGCTTGCGCCCGCTCGCACGCGGCCTCCAGCATGAAGTCCGAGCGATTCTTGCCCAGCAGGTGAGCGGCATGGTTGATCAAGTCGCGCTGCTCGGGCAGCGCGCGCAAATTGATGGAGGCATCACGCATGGCATTTCCTTCGGTGTGTGCACAACTGCTATACACGATGAATGAATGTGTAGCCATTGTCAATACGTGCGCTGACACGATACGGCTCAGGCTGCTGGATCGCCACCCGGATCGGTTGAACGAAATCAGAGCCGCTTGACGGGCGCTTTTTCACAAAGTGGCACGCAATTTGCACCAGGGCTACCAGTGATCTTTCTCGCCAGATCAAAAGGAAATTCAAATGATCCCCAAAACCGCAGTTGGACGCGCTCAACGAGGCTTTACCCTGATCGAGCTGATGATCGTCGTCGCCATCATCGGCATTCTGGCCGCCGTCGCGCTGCCGGCCTATCGTGAATACACCCAGCAAGCCGCCAACAATGCCTGTCTGGCCGATGCCAAGGGTTTCATCAATGCGTCGATCATCGCTATCGCAACTGCCACGAGCGCGCCAACGTGGAATACCAGCGGGCCCCCATCGAGCGCCGCTTTTGTCTCGACGTCCTGTATCAATTCGAGCGTCGGCGCGGGCACGGCTCTCGACCCCGCCGCAACCGGCACCAGAACCTTTAGCCCCAGGCTCAAAGGCACTGGCGCGCTATGCGCGAAAACAACCTGTGATGTCGTCAGCGGTACCTGTCAAGTGTCGTCGACCGTCATGGGGCCTGGCGAGTGTTCTTGACCCTCCCGCAGCATGGACCCCAAAACCCGGCGCCATCCGGGTTTTGGGGTAGCCGCAAAAAGCGCCGGTAGGGCGGGTCTTGACCCGCCAATTCAACATCAAATTTGATTTTGGGCGGCGCGGGTCAAGCCGGCGGGTCAAGGCCCAATACGGTTAACTTAGAGCGAGTTCGGTTCAAATGCTTACACAATCTGGCACTGCTCCCCCCATCCCAACCTTCCCCCGCAGGCGGGGGAAGGGGCTTTGTTCCAATACGGTTCACTTAAGCACAATTACCTCTACAGTCATGCTGCGCGTAGTCGCAGCATCCATGCGGTTTGTGGATTCTGCGACTACGCTTCGCTACGC
>WQUQ01000267.1 GCA_009782025.1 Desulfobulbus sp.
GCCCGGCGCATCGTCACGGGTTTTCCCGGCGTGTTGCGCAAGGGGGTGTGGCTGGGCAATCCGGTACGCGACGAAATCGCCGCCCTGCCGCCGCCGGCCGAGCGTTTCGCCGGACGCCAGGGCGCCCTGCGCCTGCTGGTTCTCGGCGGCAGCCTCGGCGCCCGCGCCTTGAACGAGGTGGTGCCACGGGCCATGGCCCAACTGGCAGCGGACGAACAGCCGGAAATCGTGCACCAGGCCGGCGAGAAGCAGATCGACGAATTGAAGGCCAATTACGCGGCGGTTGGCGTGCAGGCTCATTGCGTGCCCTTCATCGAGGACATGGCCGGCGCTTACGGTTGGGCCGATCTGGTCATCTGCCGCGCCGGCGCGCTGACCGTCGCCGAACTGGCGGCGGCCGGCGTGGCCAGCATTCTGGTGCCTTATCCGTATGCGGTGGACGACCACCAGACCGCCAACGCCCGTTTTCTGGTCAATGTCGGCGGCGCTTTCCTGCTGCCGCAAAACGAATTGAGCGCACAGAGCATCGCCCTGATCCGCAATTACAGCCGTGGCCAATTGCTGGAAATGGCCGAGAAGGCGCGCAGCCTGGCCCGGCCCGAAGCGGCGGCGGATCTGGCGGGCGTCTGCGCCGAGGCGGCGAAATGAACATGAACAGAAAGCGGGCATGAAACACAAGGTCAAACACATCCATTTCGTCGGCGTCGGCGGTTCGGGCATGAGCGGCATCGCCGAGGTGCTGGCGCACCTCGATTACACCGTCAGCGGCTCCGACCTCGCCGCCAGCGCGACGACGCGCCGCCTGGAAAACGAAGGCGTGCGGGTGAGCATCGGCCACGCCGCCAGCCATATCGACGGGGCCGACGCCGTGGTGGTGTCGACGGCGGTCAAGGCCGACAACCCGGAAGTAGTCGCCGCCCGCGAGCGGAAGATTCCGGTCGTGCCGCGCGCCCAGATGCTGGCCGAACTGATGCGCCTGAAGCGCGGCATCGCCATCGCCGGCACGCACGGCAAGACCACCACCACCAGTCTGGTGACCAGCATTCTGGCCGAAGGCGGCGTCGATCCGACCTTCGTCATCGGCGGCCGGCTGAACGCCGCCGGGGCCAACGCCCGGCTCGGCAGCGGCGATTTTCTGGTGGCCGAGGCCGATGAGTCCGACGCCTCTTTCCTGTTCCTGTCGCCGGTCATTTCGGTGGTCACCAACATCGACGCTGACCACATGGAAACCTACGGCCACGATTTCGAGCGCCTGAAAGGTGCCTTCGTCGATTTTCTCAATCGCCTGCCCTTCTACGGCGTCGCCGTGCTTTGCGCCGACGACCCGAACGTGCGCGCCATCATGCCGCAGGTCAGCAAGCAGATCGTCACCTACGGCCTGACGCCGGATTGCAACTTCTACGCCGAGAACATCGTCGCCGACGGCCCCCGGATGCGCTTCGACTGCGTGCGCGTGAATGGCGCCACCAGCCGCCTGCCGATCACCCTCAACACGCCGGGCGTGCACAACGTGCTCAACGCCCTGGCGGCGATTGCCGTGGCCACCGAGGTGCAGATCAAGGACGCCGCCATCGTCAAGGCCCTGGCCGAATTCAAGGGCGTCGGCCGGCGTTTTCAGCGTTACGGCGAGGTGGCGTTGCCGGCGGGCGGCCATTTCACGCTGGTCGACGATTACGGCCACCATCCGGTGGAAATGGCCGCGACGCTGGTCGCCGCCCGCGACGCCTTCCCCGGCCGCCGCCTGCTGCTGGCCTTTCAGCCGCACCGCTACACGCGCACCCGCGACTGTTTCGAGGATTTCGTCAAGGTCTTGAGCACGGTGGACGCGCTGTGCCTGGCCGAAGTCTATGCCGCCGGCGAAGCGCCCATCGTCGCCGCCGACGGCCGCTCGCTGGCCCGCGCGCTGCGCGTCGCCGGCAAGGTCGAGCCGGTGTTCGTCGAGGACATCGCAGACATGGCGCAAACCATCATGGAAGTCGCCCGCGACGGCGACGTGGCGCTGTGCATGGGCGCCGGCTCGATCGGCGGCGTACCGGGCAAACTGGTGGAGCGAGCATGAGCGAGAAAAATCAATCGCGCCAGGGCAAAGAGCGCAAGGTCAAATTGTTCGAGTCCCATGAGGTGCGCGCCGAGTGGGATGCGGACAAGGAAAAATGGTGGTTTTCCGTTTTGGACATCATTGCCATATTGACCGATCAGCCGGATTACCAGAAGGTCAGAAACTACTGGAAGTGGTTGAAAAACAAGCTGTTTGCCGAAGGCAGTCAGTTGGTTAGCGATACTAACCAACTGAAGATGAAAGCCGCCGATGGCAAGTTCTACAAAACCGATGTCGCCGACACCGGGCAAATCCTGCGTCTCATCCAGTCCATCCCCAGCAAAAAGGCCGAACCCTTCAAACTGTGGCTGGCCAAGGTGGGCAGCGAGCGCATCGACGAAACCGTCGACCCGGAGCTTTCGATTGAGCGCGCGATTCAGAGCTATCGCCGCCTGGGGTGCAGCGAAAACTGGATCAACCAGCGCATCAAAGCCATCGAAGTGAGGAAGGCGCTGACCGACGAGTGGGATAAATCCGGCGTTCAGCCAGGGCAGGAATACGCCACGCTCACCGACCTGATGAGCAAGACCTGGAGCGGCATGACCACGCGCGAGTACAAGCAGCACAAGGGGCTGAAAAAAGAAAGCCTGCGCGACCACGGCGCAAACGCAACCCCGGCCTTCAGGCCGGGGTTAAGTGAGCTAAGCATAATTTGGGCGTCGGAGACGCCCCCAAATTCGTGGCGAGGAGACTCCGTGCTTCAGCACGGAGCGACTCACAACATGACCAATACCGAATTGGTACTGAACATGCTGGCCGAAGTCGCCGCGGCCGATATTTCGCTGGTGCGCAATCCGCAAGGTTTGAGCGAGGCCGCCACCGTTGCCGTGGAAGGCGCAAAGACCGCCAGAGCGGCGCGGTTGCAACTGGAAAAAAGCACCGGCAAACCGGCGGTGAGCGCGGCCAATGCGAAGGCGATTGGCGCGTGGCAAAACACGGGAAGCAAAAATTAAATGACCCCCTTCGGCAAAGTCGCGGTGCTGTTCGGCGGTACTTCCGCCGAGCGCGAGGTTTCCCTGGTCAGCGGGGCGCGGGTGCTGGCTGCGCTGCAAGGCCAGGGCATCGACGCCCATCCTTTCGATCCGGCGACGCAGCCGCTGGCCGCGCTCAAGGGTTACGACCGCGCCTTCATCGCGCTGCATGGCCGCCACGGCGAGGATGGCACGATCCAGGGCGCGCTCGAACTGATGGGCATTCCCTACACCGGCTCCGGCGTCATGGCCTCGGCGCTGGGCATGGACAAATTCCGCACCAAGCTGCTGTGGCGGGCCGCCGGCCTGCCGGTGCCCGACCACGTGCTGCTCGATGCCGCTGCCGATTTCGCCGCCGTCGAGCGCTCGCTCGGGCTGCCGCTGTTCGTCAAGCCGGTGCATGAGGGGTCGTCGATCGGCATCAGCAAGGTCAAGGTTCCCGGCACGCTGGCTGCGGCTTATGCCGATGCGGCGAAGTACGATGCGCTGGTGCTGGCCGAAGAGGGCATTCTGGGCGGCGAATACACGGTCGGCATCGTCGGCGACGAGGCCCTGCCGATCATCAAGATCGAGCCGGCGACCGAGTGGTACGACTACGAGGCCAAATATCACCGCGACGACACGCGCTACC
>WQUQ01000268.1 GCA_009782025.1 Desulfobulbus sp.
TACTGACCTGGGTCATACGACTCATCATTTTCTTTTTTCTGGTCGTTTTCGCCGTCCAGAACACCGCGCCGGTGACGCTTAATTTGATTCTCGATCAGGTTTGGCAGGCACCGCTGGTCATCGTGTTGCTTACCTTCTTCGCTGCCGGCGCGGTGCTCGGCGCGTTGTCGCTGGTTGGCGTGCTGTATCGTCAGCGGCGCGAAATTTCGCGCCTGCGCCAGCAGGTCGGCAAGGCTGTGCCGGGATCAACGCCGGAATTGACGCAAAAACAGCCGCCGGCCCCATGAGTGATCTTTTTGAATACTGGCAACTGCTGCTGATTCCGGTCTTTTTCGCGCTTGGCTGGGCGGCGGCGCGGGTCGATATCCGGCAGGTGGTGCATGAATCGCGGGCGCTGCCGCGTTCCTACTTTCAGGGCCTGAATTTTCTGCTCAACGAGCAGCCGGACAAGGCCATCGACTCCTTCCTCGAAGTCGCCAAGGTCGATTCGCAAACGGTGGAATTGCATTTCGCCCTCGGCAACCTGTTCCGTCGTCGCGGCGAGATGGAGCGGGCGATTCGCATGCACCAGAATCTGATCGACCGGCCCGACCTCGACAACGGCGTGCGCCTGCATGCGCTGGCCGAACTGGGCCAGGATTTTCTCAAGGCCGGCCTGCTCGACCGCGCCGAGGAGATTTTCAACAAGTTGATCGGCACGGCGTTCGAGCAGGAAGCCAAGCGCAACCTGCTGGAAATCTATCAGGTCGAGAAGGAATGGCTGAAAGCGGTGGAGTTGACGGGCGAAATGCGGGCGCGCGAGCTGCCGGATGTGGCCTCGCAG
The DNA here is from genome assembly GCA_009782025.1 of Desulfobulbus sp. GTDB lineage: Bacteria > Pseudomonadota > Gammaproteobacteria > Burkholderiales > Rhodocyclaceae > Azonexus. The sequence continues at coordinate 824 of WQUQ01000268.1, forward strand.
CAGGAAGTGGCCGAGTTTTATTGCGAACTGGCGGCCGGCGAGATCATGCGCTCGAAGCCCGACTCGGCGCGGGGCTACCTCGAATTGGCGATGCAGCAGAACCGCCAGTGCGTGCGCGCCAGCCTGTTGCAGGGCGACCTGTTGTTGCAGGAGGGCAAGCCGCAGGCGGCCATCGAGGCCTGGCAGCGCATCGAGCAGCAGGATCCGGCCTACCTGGCGCTGGTCGCCCAGCGCCTGCTCGACGCCTATCGCAAGCTGGATCGCCGCGATGAAGGCATCGCGCTGCTCAGCGGCTATCTCGAACATTATCCCTCGCTCGATCTGCTCGATGTCGTCTATCAACTGGTCGTTGAAAACGAGGGCAGCGAGACGGCCTATCGCCTGGTGCGCGGCGAACTGCAACGCAACCCGACCCTGCTCGGCCTGGAAAAACTGATGAGCGCGCGCCTGCCGCTGGTGGCGCCGGATGTCCGTCCCGACATCGAGTTGTCCAAGACCATCATCCAGGGGTATACCCGGCGGCTGTCGCGCTATCGGTGCGATAATTGCGGCTTCCGGGCGCGCCAGTTCTATTGGCGCTGTCCGGCCTGCGGCGGCTGGGAAACCTATCCGCCGCGACGCAGCGAAGAATTCGATCAAACCCTGTAGGAACTCCCCATGAAGATCACTGTTGTTGGTAGCGGCTACGTCGGCCTGGTCAGCGGCGCATGCCTCGCTGAAGTCGGCAATGATGTCCTGTGCCTGGACATCGACCCGGAAAAAATCCGCATTCTCCAGGAAGGCGGCATCCCGATCTACGAGCCGGGCCTTCAGGACATGGTGCGGCGCAATGCCGCCGCCGGGCGCCTCGCTTTCACCACCGATGTCGAGCGGGCAGTGCAGCACGGCACGATCCAGTTCATCGCCGTCGGCACGCCGCCGGACGAAGATGGCTCGGCCGATCTGCAATATGTGCTGGCGGCGGCGCGCAACATCGGCCGGTTGATGAACGGCTACAAGGTGGTGGTCGACAAGAGCACGGTGCCGGTCGGCACCGGAGCCAGGGTCAAGGCGGCGTTGCAGGAGGAGTTGCGCAAACGTGGCGTCGACATGCCTTTCAGCGTCGTCTCCAACCCGGAATTCCTCAAGGAAGGGGCGGCTGTCGACGACTTCATGCGGCCCGACCGCATCGTCGTCGGCGCCGAGGACGAACAGGCCATCCACCTGATGCGCGAGCTGTACGCGCCCTTTCAGCGCAACCACGAGCGTTTGATCGTCACCGACATCAAAAGCGCCGAACTGACCAAATACGCCGCCAACGCCATGCTGGCGACGCGCATCAGCTTCATGAACGAGCTGGCCAACCTGGCCGAAGTGCTCGGGGCCGACATTGAGATGGTGCGCCAGGGCATCGGCGCCGACCCGCGCATCGGCTACCACTTCCTCTATCCCGGTTGTGGCTACGGCGGTTCCTGCTTCCCCAAGGATGTCAAGGCGCTCATCAAGACGGCCCAGGATGATGCGGGCATCCGCCTGAAAGTGTTGAATGCCGTCGAAGAAGCCAACGACGCTCAGAAACATGTGCTGACCGGCAAGATCAAGCGCCGCTTTGGCGATCATTCGGGCGATCTGAAAGGCCGGCATTTCGCGCTGTGGGGGCTGTCCTTCAAGCCCAATACCGACGACATGCGCGAAGCCCCCAGCCGCGAACTGCTGGCCGACCTGTTCGCCGCCGGGGCCACGGTGACCGCCTACGATCCGGTGGCCATGATTGAAACGCAGCGCATCCTCGGCGACGAGCCGCGCCTCACCTACGCCGAGCAGCCGATGGCGGCGCTGGCCGGGGCCGATGCGCTGATTATCGTCACCGAATGGAAGGAATTCCGCGCCCCGGATTTCACCGTCATCAAGCAGACCTTGAAGCAGCCGGTCATCTTTGACGGGCGCAATCTCTACGATCCCAAGGTCGTGCGCGACATGGGCATCGAGTATTTCGCCATCGGACGCTGAACGTATGCGCCTGCTGGAGAAGATTGGCCGGGTGCGCCTCCTGGTCGTCGGCGATGTGATGCTGGATCGCTACTGGTTCGGCGAGGTCAGCCGCATTTCGCCGGAAGCCCCGGTGCCGGTGGTCAAGGTCGAGCGCCAGGAAGAACGCTTGGGCGGGGCGGCCAACGTGGCGCGCAATGCCGTTTCGCTGGGCGCGGCGGCGGCGCTGCTGTCGGTCGTCGGCGACGACGATGCCGGGAAGAGCCTGGCCCGCCTGCTCGATCAGGACAGGATCGACGCCAGCCTGCACGTCGACGACGATCTGGCGACCATCGTCAAACTGCGCGTGATCGGCCGTCAGCAGCAGTTACTGCGCGTTGATTTCGAGACGCCGCCGTCGCACGAAATCCTGCTCGCCAAGCTGGCCGATTTCGAGCGCCGCGTCGCCGATGCCGACGTGGTGGTGCTCTCCGACTACGGCAAGGGCGGCCTGACCCATATCGCCGAGATGATCCGCATCGCCCATGACGCCGCCAAGCCGGTGCTGGTCGACCCCAAGGGCGACGACTGGTCGCGCTATGCCGGGGCGACGGTGATTACCCCCAACCGCGCCGAGTTGAAGCAGGTCATCGGCAGTTGGCGCAGCGAAGAGGAACTGGCCGACAAGGCGCATCGGCTGCGCGGCGAACTCGGCCTCGAAGCCCTGCTGGTGACTCGCAGCGAGGAGGGCATGACCCTGTTCGCCGACGGTGAGACACATCACCAGCCGGCGCAGGCGCGGGAAGTGTTCGATGTCTCTGGCGCCGGCGACACCGTCATCGCCACGCTGGCCGTGATGATCGCCGCCGGCGCCGACTGGATGGAGGCCATCCGCGTCGCCAACATCGCCGCCGGCATCGTCGT
>WQUQ01000269.1 GCA_009782025.1 Desulfobulbus sp.
AATCATGCCTTCGTCATTCTGGATGAAGCGCAGAACACCACGCCGGAACAGATGAAAATGTTCCTGACCCGCATCGGCATCGGCGCCAAGGCCGTGGTGACCGGCGACATCACCCAGATCGACCTGCCCAAGGGACAAAAGAGCGGCCTCAAGGAAGCCGTGGAAGTGCTCGACGACGTGCGCGGCCTGGCCTTCACCCATTTCAGGAAGGAGGACGTGGTGCGTCACCCGCTGGTCGCCCGCATCGTCGACGCCTATGAGCGCCAGCAAGCGTCTTGATTTGTCCGTGCAATACGCCTGCCGGCGCGACGGGCTGCCCGTGCGCGCCGATTTCTTCCGCTGGGCGCGGGCGGCGCTGGCTGGCGGCGGCGAGATTGTCATCCGCCTCGTCGAGGCGGCCGAAGGTCAGGCGCTGAACCGGGATTATCGCGGCAAGGACCATGCGACCAACGTGCTGTCCTTTCCCTACGACACCGAGCCGGTGGTGCGGGGCGATCTGGTCATCTGCCCGGCCGTCGTCGCCCGCGAGGCCGCCGAACAGAACAAGCCGGCGGCGGCGCATTACGCCCACCTGACGGTGCATGGTATGCTGCATCTACAGGGTTGGGACCACGATAATGACAACGACGCCCAACGGATGGAAGACAAAGAGAGGGACATTCTCGCCGCGCTCGGTTACCCCGACCCCTACGCGGCCTAATCATCATGGATAGCGACAGCAAACCCGCCGACAACAAACCGGGCTTCATCGAACGCCTGACTTCCTTTTTGCTGCGCGAGCCGGAAGACCGCGCCCAACTCATCCAGATTCTGCACAACGCCCACGAGCGCAAGCTGATGGACGCCGATGCCCTGGGCATCATCGAAGGCGCGCTGGCCGTTTCGGAAACCCGGGTCGCCGACGTGATGATCCCGCGCGCCCAGATGGGCGTCATCGACATCGACGCGCCGCTCGCCGACATCCTGCCGGTGGTCATCGCCACCGCTCACTCGCGCTTTCCGGTCATCGACGGCGACCGCGACGACGTGCTCGGCATTCTGCTCGCCAAGGATCTGCTGCGTGTCCGCGACGAAACCGGCTTCGCGCTGCGCGACTGGCTGCGACCAGCCGTCTTCATCCCCGAATCGAAGCGCCTGAACGTGCTGCTGCGCGAATTCCGCGTCTCGCGCAACCACATGGCCATCGTCGTCGACGAATTCGGCAGCGTCGCCGGCCTCGTCACCATCGAGGACGTGCTCGAACAGATCGTCGGCGACATCGCCGACGAATACGACTTCGACGAAACGCACGACAACATCCGCCGCGACTCGACCGGCCGCTACCGGGTCAAGGCGCATACCACGATCGCCGACTTCAACGCCGCCTTCGCCACCCATTTTCCCGACGCCGAGTTCGACACCGTCGGCGGCCTCTTGCTGCACCACCTCGGCTATGTGCCGAAACGCAACGAAAACGCCGTCATCGATGGTCTGCGCTTCCAGGTGCTGCGCGCCGACAGCCGCCGGCTGTACACCCTGCTCGTCGATCCGCCGCCAGCCGAGAACGGCGCTGAAGGTTAGCGCGGTTTTCAGGATGATTGGCTGGCCTCAGCCAAACACCCCCGCCCCGCTCGCCACGCGGCGGCGCAGTTCGGTGAGCATGTCGCGCTCGCTGATGCCGGCTGCCCAGAGCGGGCGCAGTTGGTAATGCGGCTGGTCGACGAGGCTTTTCCAGCTACCGCCCCATTCCAGGCCGAGATCCCTGCCGAGCGCGCCGACGGCCTTGTATTTGGGCGAATCGCCGAGGTAGCGGTTGCCTTCAAAAACGCCGATGTCGAAGGCGATGCCGAAATTGTGATTGGAATAGCCGCCGCGGGCGTTGGTCACTTTCGCCCCCGGCTGGCTGCGGCCCTTGGCGTAGAGCGCATCCTGCTCGGCATAGCTGCGGCTGCCGCTGACGATCCTGATGACGATGCCATGCAGCGCCGCTTTTTCGATCAGGGCGCGGGCCAGCGGCCTGACCTCGGGCAGCAGCGTGGCGATATATTGCTCGCTGCGCGGGTCGGCCGGCGGCGCTTCATTTTCCGGCGCGGCGACAGGGCCGACGATGCGGGCGTAGACGGCGCTCCAGGTCTCGGGGCCGGCACAGCCGTCGACCTGGATGCCGAGTTGCGCCTGTACGGCGCGAATCATCGTTGCGATATTCATCATCCTTCTCCTGTGCCGCGAACGCCGGTTTTCAGGTTTAATGTCGTTGGAATTTTAGCGGCGGGTCAGGGATTTGCCAACCCGGCTTTGCCGCCCAAGCCGGCGGCAAAGCTGGGATAATCACGCCCCTTCCTTGACGGAGAATCGGAATGGCTGTGATCCGCCTCTATGGCATCAAGAACTGCGACACCATGAAAAAGGCCATGGCCTGGCTCGGTGAGCAGGGCATCGCTCATGAATTCGTCGATTACAAGAAGGCCGGCGTCGCCGCGGCGCATCTGCCCGACTGGGTGGCGCGGGCCGGTTGGGAAACGCTGCTCAACCGGCGCGGCCTGATGTGGAAGAAACTGAGCGACGCCGAGCGCGCCGATGTCGACGCCGCCAAGGCGCTGCATCTGATGGCGCAATATCCGGCGCTCATCAAGCGCCCGGTGCTCGACACGGGCCGCGAGTTGCTGGTCGGTTTTTCCCCGGAAAGCTACGCGGCAAAACTCAAATGAGCGACAGCTTCATCCGCCGTTTTCTCTTTGCCGGGCTGGACATCCGCGGCGCCATCGTCCATCTCGGCGAGGCTTGGCGGCAGATGCAGGCGGGCCGCGCTTACCCGCCGCCGGTGGCCGGTCTGCTCGGCGAAACCGCCGCCGTCACCGCGCTGGTCGCCGGCCAGTTGAAGCAGCCGGGCCGCCTGACCTTGCAGTTGCGCGGCGACGGCCCGATCCAGTTGCTGGTGATGGATTGCAACGAGCAATTGCAGATGCGCGGCATGGCGCGCAGTCATCCGGCCGTGTCGCCGGCGCCGGCGCCCGAACTGCTCGGCGCCGGCCAGGGCGGCCAACTGCTGTTGAGCCTCGACCTGCCGACCGCCCGCCAGCCGTACCAAAGCATCGTGCCGATGAGCGGCGAGAGCATCGCCGCCTTCTTCGAGCATTACCTGGAGCAATCCGAGCAACAGCCCTCGCGGCTGTTCGCCGCCGCCAACCCGCGCGCCGCCGCCTGCCTGTTTCTGCAAAAAATGCCCGCGGCCGATGCCCGCGACGCCGACGGCTGGCAGCGCATCAGCCAGTTGGCCGCCACCGTCAAATCCGACGAACTGCTCAAACTCGATGCCGAAGCCCTGCTCACCCGCCTGTTCCATGAAGACATGGCCGAACACGGCCTCTGCCTCTACGAGGCGCGCCCGGTCTGTTACCACTGCCCGGAAGACTGGGACAAGATCCGCGACATCATCCGTTCCCTCGGTCGCGGCAATGCCGAAAGCATCCTCGCCGAACACGGCGAAATCGTCATCCGCGACGACATCTGCAACCGCGCCTACCGCTTCAGCCCGGACGATGTCGCCGCCTTGTTCGCCGGCAGTACTGGCCAGGCGCTGCACTGAGCCGCCAGCGGCTATTGACCCGGCAATTATTAACCCGGCAATCAAACAGATTGCATTGTTCCCCCCATCCCAACCTTCCCCCGCCAGCGGGGGAAGGGGCTTTGTTCCCTCCCCTGCTTGCGGGGG
>WQUQ01000270.1 GCA_009782025.1 Desulfobulbus sp.
GTCGCGGAATCCATGCGGCGTCTGGATTCTGCGACTTCGCTTCGCTCCGCGCAGAATGACGATGGAGCGAGTGATACGTAAATACCTGAACGAAAAATGCTCTAAATCAGCCGAGGGCGCGAAGGCGAAGCGCAGACAGTACGGTTGTACGGCAAGCGAAGCCGACAAAGCCATCGATTGATTTGAAAATGGAATCAGTCTTGCTCGGCGAGGTAATCGGCAACGGCGGCGGCGATCAGGCGGGGCAACTCGGCGGCCAGGCGCTGTTCGACGCGGCGGGCGATTTTGCGGGCAATGTCTTTGCGGTCGACGGCGGGAGTAGAGGAAACAGCGGAGGAAACAGCGGGAGGGTGAGCGGCGGGAATCGGCGTTTTTGCTGAAAACCAGCGCGGGATGGGGTCGCTGCTCAGTGTGGGAAAGGGCGTGTCTTCCGGCTTGGCGGCTGGCGTGGCGGGCGGAACGGGCGCTTGCGCCGGCTCGCTGTGGCGCAGCACCGGGATGTCGTCATCCGATTCCGGCCTGGACAGGTCGATGGCGTCGGTCAATACCGGCACGCCATCGGCATCGGCAGGCGACCGCCGGCGCTGCATCAGGGCGTCGGCGCGGGCGAGGATGGGGCTGGGCATGGCGGGTCAGTCGCGCTCGGAGAGGTCGAAATACTGCACGGCGCAGCCCTGTTCCTTGTACTGGCGAACGCGCTCGCGGGCCGCCAGGCGGTCGTCCTCGTCGCGGCCGACGACTTCGATCAGGCTCTGGAAACGCTCAAAGCCGGGCGGGATGGCGCGCGCCAGGTTCATCAACCGCTCTTGTTGCGGCGCGCTATCGAGACGGTTGGCGATCAGGATCGGCGTTTCCGCGGCCAGCGGCGAGTCGGCGCGGCAGTGCGGGATGAAGCTCAGTTGCGCCTGCGTCCACAGCAGACGGTCGAGGCCATCGGCGACCGGCGCGTCGGGGGCGTAGATCAAGAGCGGCTTGCGCTTGGCCCAGGCGCCGCCGATCAGGGCAGAGGCCGCCGCCAGCCGGTCGGAGGCGCCGTGGTAGAAAAAGACCTGGGTCACAGCTTGCCGGCGCGTTGCAGGAGATAGTGAGCCAGGAGCGGCACCGGCCGGCCCGTGGCGCCCTTGTCGACGCCTGATTTCCAGGCCGTGCCGGCGATGTCGAGGTGCGCCCAGGCGAATTTCCTGGCGAAACGCGACAGGAAGCAGGCGGCGGTGACGGAACCCGCCGGGCGGCCGCCGCTGTTGGTCATGTCGGCAAACGGGCTTTTCAGTTGTTCCTGATAGTCGTCCCACAGCGGCATGTGCCAGGCGCGGTCGTGCGCCGCGTCGCCGGCTTCGAGCAGATCGCGGGCCAGCCCGTCCCTGTTGGCGTAGAGGCCGCTGGCGACGCTGCCCAGGGCAATGACGCAAGCGCCGGTCAGGGTGGCGACATCGATCACGGTGTCGGGGTTGAAGCGTTCGGCATAACTCAGCGCATCGCACAGGATCAGCCGGCCCTCGGCGTCGGTATTGAGAATTTCGATGGTCTGGCCGGACAGCGAGGCAACGATGTCGCCGGGGCGGGTCGCATTGCCGTCGGGCATGTTCTCGGCAGCCGGAATGATGACCTTGAGGTTGAGCGGCAGCTTCATCAGGGCTGCCGCGACGAGGGCGCCGAGCACGCTGGCGGCGCCGCACATGTCGTATTTCATCTCGTCCATGTCGGCGCCCGGTTTCAGCGAAATGCCGCCGCTGTCGAAGGTGATGCCCTTGCCGACCAGCACCAGCGGTTTTTCATTGGCGCGGGCACCTTGATAGCCGAGCACGATCAATTGGGGCGGCTGCCGGGTGCCGTTGGATACGGCCAGCAGCGCGTTCATGCCCAGTTTTTCCATGTCGGCGCGGTCGAGAATCTCGCACTGGAGACCCAGTTCGCCGGCCAGGGTTTGCGCCCGGCTGGCCAGATAGGCCGGGTTGCAGACATTCGGCGGCAGGTTGCCGAGATCCTTTGCCAGCGCCATGCCTTCAGCGATGGCCTGGCCCTGGATCAGCGCCTCTTCGGCCGGGGCCAGTTCGTTGCGGCGCTCGACGCTGAACATCAATTTGCGCAGCGGTCGGCGGATTTCATCTTTCTTGCTCTTGAATTGATCGAAGCGGTAGGTCGCGTCGCGGGCGGCGATGATGGCCTGGCGGATGCGCCAGGCGACGTCGCGCTTCCTGACGGCGAGTTCGGTGAGAAAAATGGAGGCGTCAAAGGCGCCCGTCTCGTTCAGCATCTTGACCGCGGCGCGGATGGCCTGGCCGAATTCCTTCTCGCGGAAATCCTTTTCCTTGCCGAGGCCGACCAGCAGCACCCGGTCACACAGGGCGCCGGGCACGTTGTGCAGCAGCAGGGTGGTTCCGCTCTTGCCGTCCATGTCGCCGCGGCGCATGACGTCGCTGATGGCGCCGCCGGCGGCTTTGTCGAGCAATTCGGCCGGCAGGGTCAGTTTGCGCGACTCAAAGACGCCAACCACGACACAGGCGCTGCGCTGCTTTTCCGGGCTACCATTTTTTATGCTAAATTCCACAGGCTGCTCCTGTTCGGGGGAATATCGATCAACCCAAGATTATCCCCGCAATTTTTCAGTTTCGTCAAAATATGATATTCGAGCGCGCCGCCCGGCGCGAATTCGCCCAGGCAGCCGCTGGCATCAGCGTTGCGCTGCTGGCCATCCTGACCTCCACCCATTTGATCCGCCTGCTCAAGGATGCAGCCGGCGGACGCATTGCGCCGGAGGCGGTGGCCTCGCTGCTCGGCTTCGCCGCCTTGAATTTCATGCCGGTTGTGTTGTCGCTGACGCTTTTCGTCGCCATTTTGCTCAGCTTGTCACGCGCCTACCGGGATTCAGAAATGGTCATCTGGTTCACCAGCGGCCAGCCGCTGACCGCCTGGGTGCGTCCGGTGCTGCGCTTCGCGTGGCCTATCGTCGGCGCTATCGCCCTGCTGACCTGGTTCATGACGCCGTGGGCCGTGCACAGCCGTGACGAATACAAGCAGAAACTGTCGGCGCGCAGCGCGCTGGCCCAGGTATCGCCCGGCGTTTTTCAGGAGGCGAGCGGCGGCCGGCGGGTATTGTTCGTCGAGGCCCTGGCCGATGATGCCAGCACGGTCGGCAACGTCTTCGTCGCCTCGATACAGGCCGGCAAGCTCGGCGTGGTGATGTCCGATACCGGCCACCAGCGCGTCGCCGGGAACGGCGACCGCTTCGTCGTGCTGGAAAACGGCCGCCGCTACGAAGTCGAGCCGGGGACGCCGGAATTCAAGGTCATGGAATTCGAGCGTTACCACGTGCGCATCGAGGATGGCGAGGCCGAACCGGTGGCCGATTCGCCAAAAACCGTGCCGATCACCTCCCTGATTTTCGATGACAGCGAGTGGGCGCGCGGCGAACTGGTGTGGCGCATCGGCGTGCCGCTCTCGGCGCTGATCCTGGCGCTGCTGGCGATTCCGCTGGGTTTCGTCAATCCGCGGGCGGGACGTTCAGCCAATTTGTTCATCGCCATTCTGATCTATGCCATTTACAACAACCTGCTGTCGGTCAGCCAGGCCTGGGTGGCGCAGGGTCATCTGTCGTTCTGGATCGGCGTGTGGGCGATTCATGCGCTGATGCTGCTGCCGCTGCTGGCGCTGTTCTTCCGCCGCATGAGCGTTGGCAATCCGTTGTCCCGGAGGCGTCGCTGATGCTCCGCCTGCGCCTTTACCAGCGCTATGTGATGCGTGAAACCCTGGCCGCGGTGTTTCTCGTCTTGCTGGCCTTTTTGGCGCTGTTCAGCTTTTTCGACCTGATCAACGAATTGCGCAAAATCGACGAAAACTACGGGCTGAGGTTTGTCATCCTGAGCGTCGCCCTCAATCTGCCCGGCCTGATTTATGAACTGATCCCCATCGCGGCGCTGATCGGTTCGCTCCATGCCCTGTCGACCCTGGCGCGCCATTCGGAGATCACCGTGCTGCGCGCCTCCGGCCTGGCGACCCGCGATCTGCTGTTGACCCTGTTCCGCGTCGCTGGCCTGCTGGCCGTGCTGACCTTCGTCGTCGGCGAGGCGCTGGTGCCGTTTTCCGAGCGCATCGGCAACGAGCTTCGAGCCAGGGCCATCAGCGGCGCCGTCGCCCAGCAGGGCTTCGCGTCGGGCCTGTGGGTCAAGGATGGGCGCAGCTTTATCAACATTCGCTCGGTGACGCCCGATTCAGCGCTACGCCAGTTGCGCATCTACAAGTTCGACTCGGGGAATGCCCTGGAATCGGTCACCGATGCCGAGGAAGCGCATTTCGACGCCGCCGGCGCCTGGGTGTTGAGCCAGGTCTCGCGCACCACGCTGGCCGGGGATACGGTCCACGTCGAACACCTGCCGAGCCTGCAATGGACCTCGGCGGTGACGCCCGACCTGCTCAAGGTGTTGATGGTGGCGCCCGAGCGGATGACGCTGTTCGGCCTGGTGAACTACACCCGGCATTTGACGGAGAATCGGCAGCAGACCGAACGCTACGAAATCGCCATCTGGAAGAAGCTGATCTATCCGCTGGCGACCTTTGTCATGGTGGCGCTGGCGCTGCCATTCGGCTACTCGCACAACCGCGTCGGCGGAGTCAGCCTGAAAATCTTCGCCGGCGTCATGCTCGGCATCCTGTTCTACGCGCTCAACGGCCTGTTCTCGAATCTCGGCATCATCAATGCCTGGCCGCCATTCGCCAGCGCCACGGCGCCGTCGGCCCTGTTCCTGCTGGCCGCCGCCGCCATGCTGTGGTGGGTCGAGCGGCGTTGATGAATCAGGCTATTGCGCAGCGGCGGGCGTTTCCGGCGCAGGCTGACTGTTGGCCGTCTCGTCAACGGCCATCGTCTCGGCGGGCGGCGCCAGCAATTGCGCGGATTTTCCTTCTTCGCGCAAGCGCCGACGCTCCTCGGCGGGCAGGCTGAGATAGGCCTTCCATTTTTCCTTGACCGCCTGCTTCTGATCGGCGGGCAACTGCTTGAAATCCTTGTAGGAACTGCGCACCCGCTCGCGCTCGGCGGGCGTCATGCGCCCCCATTCCTGCATCCGGGTCTGCATGCGTTGCTGCTCCGCGGCCTGCATGCCCGGGTAGCGTTCGGCGATACCCAGCCATTTCTTCTTGTGGAGGTTGTCCATCGCGTCCCAGTCCCTGGCCAGCGGCGCCAGGACGTTTTTCTGGGCGGGACTCAACTGCGCCCAGTCGGGCTGCGGTGGCGTGCCGATGATGGCAGCCGTCGGCGGCTCGGCCAGAACACTGCCGGTCAGGGCAAGCCCAAAGATCAGCGGGGCGAAGAGTCGTCTTTTAGCCATTCGATGAATTCACGATCGAGGAAAGCCTCGGGTGGCAGGTCGTCGGTCAGCAGCGCGCTGTCGACCGCTTCGATTTCATTGACGTACTGGACGCTGTGCCAGTAGAAGGACAGCCACATGCCGAAAAGCAGGGCAACGATGGCGAGGAAAGGTTTGGCGCGGGCGAAGTCGACGCCGGAGCGCAGAAACAGCGGCCAGTGCAGGCCATGATGACCGGCGCCGGCCAGGACCAGTTGCGGCGCTTCCTGTTTCTGCCGCGACAGCGCCAGGTGGCGCGCGGCCTCGAGGCGGCGGGCGGTAGCCGGCGGCATGTCGTTCAATCCGCGGTTCAGCAATTGCCGAATGCGATAAGCGTAACGTTGTTCGTTCATAGCGTGATACCTCTGGCCGATAGCGCGGCGGCTAGCGCGTGCGTGGCGCGGGAGCAATGCGTTTTGACGCTGCCTTCCGAACAGCCCATCGCGGCTGCGGTTTCGGCAACATCCAATTCTTCCCAGTAACGCATGAGGAAGGCTTCACGTTGACGCGTCGGCAGTTTTTTTATTTCCGCATCGATGAGGTTCAGGGTTTGCGCCTGTAACAGCACGCTTTCCGGCGTTTTCGGGCCGCCTTCGTCGCTGTCGACGGTCAGGGTTTCGAGCGGGTCGCGGTCATCGTCGTCGTCAGAAGAAAAGGCCGAGAGCAGGGTGGTCCACATCGAGCGCACCTTGCTGCGCCGGTAGAAATCGCGGATGGTGTTCTGCAAGATGCGCTGGAAGAGCATGGGAAACTCCTCCTCCGGTCGATCACCGTATTTCTCGGCCAGTTTCAACATCGAGTCCTGAACGATGTCGAGGGCTGCTTCCTCCTCGCGGACGGCGAACAGGGCCTGCTTGAAGGCGCGCCGTTCGACCGATTCGAGAAAGCTGGAAAGTTGTCGGGGGGAGGCCAGAAACGTCTCGTCCAGTAAAAGCCAGATAGGCAGGGGATTGTGCCGGCAAACCTTGCGCCAACCTTGACCGAAAATGGGCGCTCGATTAAGGTTACACCCTTTGAGCAACAGCTTTTTTGGGTTCAACCATGATGATCAGCGGTGCGGAAATTGTAATCAGGTGCCTACAGGAAGAAAAGGTCGATTGTGTTTTCGGTTACCCCGGCGGGTCCGTTCTGCACATTTATGACGCCCTCTTCAAGCAGGATCAGGTCAAGCACATCCTGGTCCGCCACGAGCAGGCGGCGGCCCATGCCGCCGACGCCTATTCGCGCTCGTCGCAGAAGATCGGCGTGGCGCTGGTGACTTCCGGCCCCGGCGTGACCAATACGATTACCGGCATCGCCACCGCCTACATGGATTCCATTCCCATGGTCGTGCTCTGCGGCCAGGTGCCGACGCATTACATCGGTGAGGACGCCTTTCAGGAGTGCGATACCGTCGGCATTTCCCGGCCCTGCGTCAAGCACAATTTCCTGGTCAAGAACGTCAAGGATCTGGCCATTACCATCAAAAAGGCTTTCCATATCGCCGCCACCGGCCGGCCCGGCCCGGTCGTGGTCGACATTCCCAAGGATGTCACCGCCCAGATGGCCGAGTTCGACTATCCCAAGTCGATCCAGATGCGTTCCTACAACCCGGTGGTCAAGGGCCATCTCGGTCAGATCAAGAAGGCCGTGCAGATGTTGCAGGAGGCCAGGCGGCCGGTCATCTACGCCGGCGGCGGAGTGATCCTCTCGGATGCCGCCGAGAAGCTGACCCGGCTCGCCCGCCAACTCGGCTTTCCCGTCACCCACACGCTGATGGGACTGGGCGGCTATCCGGCCAGCGACCGTCAATTCATCGGCATGCTCGGCATGCACGGCACCTTTGAAGCCAACAACGCCATGCATTACGCCGACGTGGTGCTGGCCATCGGCGCTCGTTTCGACGACCGCGTGATTGGCAATCCCGAGCACTTCAGCGCCGAGAAGCGGCGCATCATCCACATCGACATCGATCCGTCGTCGATCTCCAAGCGCGTGCGGGTGGATGTGCCCATCGTTGGCAACGTCGCCGACGTGCTCGACGAAATGCTCAAGCTGATGGACGGCAATTTCAAGACCGACCCGGAAGTGGCCGATTGGTGGCAGCAGATCGATCAATGGCGCGGCCGCAAGTCGCTGGCCTATCGCCAGTCTGATCGCATCATGCCGCAGTTCGTCGTCGAGAAACTGTACGAGATGACCGGCGGCAATGCCTTCATCACCTCCGATGTGGGTCAGCACCAGATGTTCGCCGCGCAATACTACAAATTCGACAAACCGCGCCGCTGGATCAATTCCGGCGGTCTGGGCACCATGGGCGTCGGTTTGCCGTATGCGATGGGCGTGTCGTTCGCCAATCCCGGCGCGCCGGTCGCCTGCATCACCGGCGAAGGCTCGATCCAGATGTGCATACAAGAATTGTCCACCTGCAAGCAATTCGAGTTGCCGATCAAGATCATCAACCTCAACAACGGCATGTTGGGCATGGTGCGCCAGTGGCAGGAGATGTTCTACTCCAAGCGCTATTCGCAGTCCTACGTCACCTCGCTGCCCGATTTCGTCAAGCTGGCCGAAGCCTACGGTCACGTCGGCATGCGCATCGAGAAACCGGAGGATGTCGAGCCGGCATTGCGCAAAGCCTTTACCGAGCACAAGAACGATCTGGTGTTCATGGATTTCATCATTGATCCGACCGCCAACGTTTTCCCGATGGTCGCCGCCGGCAAGGGCCTGACCGAAATGATCCTCGCCGAAGAACTGTAAGCGGAAAAAGGGAAATACCAGGAACACACCATGCGACACATCATTTCCATTCTGATCGAAAACGAAGCGGGCGCGCTGTCCCGCGTCGCCGGGCTGTTCTCCGCCCGCGGCTACAACATCGAATCGCTGACCGTGGCGCCAACGGAAGATCCCTCGCTCTCAAGGATGACCATCCTGACCCGAGGTTCGGACGACGTGCTCGAACAGATCACCAAGCAGCTCAACAAGCTGGTGGATGTGGTCAAGGTCGTCGATCTCTCCGAAGCGCCCCACGTCGAGCGCGAACTGATGCTCATCAAGGTGCGCGCCACCGGCAAGGACCGCGAGGAGATGAAGCGCATGGCCGACATTTTTCGCGGCCGCATCGTCGACGTCACCGAGACGACCTATGTCATCGAGTTGACCGGCGCCTGTTCCAAGCTCGATTCCTTCATCGCCGCGCTCGATGGCGGCCTGATACTCGAAACCGTGCGCACCGGCGTTTGCGGCGTCGGCCGCGGCGACCGCATTCTCAAAGTTTAACCATCTGTTTATCAAGAGGATTTCATGAAAGTTTATTACGACAAGGACGCCGACCTCTCGCTCATCAAAGACAAGAAGGTCACCATCGTCGGTTACGGTTCGCAGGGCCATGCCCATGCCCAGAACCTCAAGGACTCCGGCGTCAAGGTCACGGTCGGTCTGCGCAAGGACGGCGCATCCTGGAAGAAGGCCGAAGCCGCCGGCCTCAAGGTCGAAGAAATCGCCAAGGCCGTCAAGGGCGCCGATGTCGTCATGATCCTCTTGCCGGACGAGAACATCCCGCAGGTGTACAACGAAGAAGTTGCGCCGAACCTGAAAAAGGGCGCGGCGCTGGCCTTCGCTCACGGCTTCAACGTGCATTACAACCAGGTCATACCGCGCGCCGACGTCGACGTCATCATGATCGCGCCCAAAGGCCCCGGCCACACCGTGCGTTCCGAATACCTCAAGGGCGGCGGCGTGCCGTCGCTGATCGCCGTCCACCAGGACAAGACCGGCAAGGCCAAGGACATCGCCTTGTCGTATGCCGCGGCTAACGGCGGTACCAAGGGCGGCGTCATCGAAACCAACTTCCGCGAAGAAACCGAAACCGACCTGTTCGGCGAACAGGCCGTGCTCTGCGGCGGCGCCGTCGAACTGGTCAAGATGGGTTTCGAGACCTTGGTCGAAGCCGGCTACGCGCCGGAAATGGCCTACTTCGAGTGCCTGCACGAATTGAAGCTGATCGTCGACCTGATGTACGAGGGCGGCATCGCCAACATGAACTACTCCATCTCGAACAACGCCGAGTACGGCGAATACGTCACCGGGCCGGAAGTCATCAACGAGGAATCGCGCAAGGCCA
The DNA here is from genome assembly GCA_009782025.1 of Desulfobulbus sp. Taxonomy (GTDB): domain Bacteria; phylum Pseudomonadota; class Gammaproteobacteria; order Burkholderiales; family Rhodocyclaceae; genus Azonexus. The sequence continues at coordinate 9,448 of WQUQ01000270.1, forward strand.
TGCGCCATGCCTTGAAGCGCATCCAGAACGGCGACTACGCCAAGATGTTCATCCTCGAAGGCCGCACCAACTACCCGGCCATGACCGCCCGCCGCCGCAACACCGCCGCCCACCCGATCGAAGTGGTCGGCGGCAAGCTGCGCGACATGATGCCGTGGATCAAGAAGAACAAGCTGGTCGACCAGTCCAGGAACTGAGCTTCCCTCTGTTCGCATGATCCTCGTCACCGGTGGCGCTGGCTTCATCGGCAGCAATTTCGTTCTCGACTGGCTGGCGGCGGTCGATGAGGCGGTGGTCAATCTCGATCTGCTGACCTACGCCGGCAATCTGGAAAATCTCGCCAGCCTGCGGGACGATGCGCGCCATGTTTTCGTGCGCGGCGACATCGGCGATGCCGGCCTCGTGGCGCAACTGCTCAATCG
>WQUQ01000271.1 GCA_009782025.1 Desulfobulbus sp.
ACCATCCGAGCCCGGCGAAGGGCCGTTCGACGATTCAACGCTTGGGTCGCACGACGAAGCGATGAGCTTCCGTGCGGTTGAGCACGCTCACTGTCGAGCCGAACATGGCTTGCGCCCAGTCGATCAATTGGCCCGCATAACCGCCATCGACAAAGCGCGGGGAGCGTTGGCCTGGCGCAGTTCCTTCTCCTCCCGCTCCAGCGCCTTGATGCGATCCCGTTCCACCGTCGTCATCCCGTCACGCAAGCCAACGTCTTGTTAGGCTAAGGAAAGTCTGCACAAGTAACTGTCATGCGGCATGGTTTGATAAGATGACGCTGTTGTCATTGGAGCTATTGAGTCGATGGAATTGATGAAGCAACTGAGCTTGGCCGAGATGGGGTTCCTGCCGAAGGTGGGGAAACAAACCCGGAAGGCGGTGTTTTTGGGGGAGATGGAAACAGTCGTTCCCTGGTCTCGCCTGGAAGGATTGATCGAGCCGCATTACCCGAAGAAGGGAAACGGTCGGCCACCGATGCCGCTCTCGGCGATGTTGCGGATTCACTTTCTGCAGCAATGGTTTGGTTATTCTGATCCGGCGATGGAAGAAGCGCTGCATGATGTGCCGCTGTTGCGTCAGTTTGCCGGGTTGGACGCTTTCGAAGACGTGATGCCGGATGAAAGCACCCTTCTTCGTTTTCGCCACCTGCTGGAGAAGCATGATCTGGCCGTGGCGATTTTTGCTGAAGTCAATGTGGTACTGTCGGAGAAAGGGTTGTCGATGAAGCGCGGCACGGTGGTGGATGCCACGCTGATTGCTGCGCCCAGTTCGACCCAGAACGAAGACAAGAAGCGCGATCCCGAGATGACGCAAACGAAGAAGGGCAATCAATGGCATTTCGGGATGAAGGCCCACATCGGCGTGGATGCTCAAAGCGGTCTGATCCATACCGTTGAATGCACCACTGCCAAGGTGGCGGACATCACGATGCTGGAGAAATGCCAGCATGGGGAAGAGGTCATTGTTCTCGGAGATCGGGGCTATCACAAGACGAACCGGACGATTGAGCATTTCGAGAAGGAAGGAGAGCGCTCCATTCTGACGCCCTCCAAGAAGCCGGTGGGCGGCAAGCTGACGGGCAAGCAGAAAGCGTTCAACCGGATGCTGTCGGCGGTTCGGGTTATCGTCGAACACCCGTTCCGGGTCGTGAAGCGGCAATTCGGTTACGTCAAGGTGCGCTACCGTGGGCTGACCAAAAACACGGGGCAGATCGTGACTTTGTTTGCGCTGGCCAACCTGTGGCTGGCGCGCAAGCGATTGTCGCCGGCACTGGGAGAGGTGCGCCCGTAAAACGGGAATTGGGGGGAATCCCCGTGAAAACGCTGATATTTCATGCCAATCCGCCAAAAATCAGCCGCTTTGCAAGTTTTTATGACGGCTGCCAATGAAATGGGTGGCTATTCAGGGAATCCCTAACATATTACCAAGCCCAACCGCACAAGGTTTTCGCATGACTGATTCACCCCCCGCGCCGACTGTCGGCTTCGTTTCCCTTGGCTGCCCGAAGGCCGGCAGCGATGCCGAATTGATCCTGACCCGGCTGCGCGCCGAGGGTTACGAGATTTCGCCAAGTTACGACGATGCCGATCTGGTCATCGTCAATACCTGCGGCTTCATCGACGCCGCCGTCGAGGAATCGCTCGATGCCATCGGCGAGGCGCTGGCCGAGAATGGCAAGGTCATCGTCACCGGCTGCCTCGGCGCCAAGGGCGACATCGTGCAGACCACGCATCCCGCAGTGCTGGCGGTGACCGGCCCGCATGCGCTGGAAGAAGTGATGGGCCAGGTGCACCGGCACCTGCCCAAGCCGCATGATCCCTGGGCTGATCTGGTGCCGGCGCAGGGCATCCGCCTGACGCCGGCGCATTTCGCCTACCTGAAAATTTCCGAAGGCTGCAACCACGACTGCACCTTCTGCATCATCCCCTCGCTGCGCGGGCCGCTCGTCTCGCGCCCGGTTGGCGACGTGCTGGCCGAGGCCGAGAATCTGGCCCGCGCCGGCGTCAGGGAAATTCTCGTGATTTCGCAGGACACCAGCGCCTACGGCGTCGACGTCAAATACCGCACGCAGTTCTGGGGTGGCCGCCCGGTCAAGACCCGGCTCAAGGAATTGTGCGAGGCACTGGCCAGCTTCGGCATCTGGGTCCGGCTGCATTATGTTTATCCCTACCCCTCGGTCGACGACGTGATCCCGCTGATGGCCGAGGGCAAGATCCTGCCCTATCTCGATGTGCCGTTTCAGCACGCCAGTCCGAAAATCCTCAAGGCCATGCGGCGGCCGGCATCAAGCGAGAACACGCTGGAGCGCATCCGCCAGTGGCGCGACATCTGCCCGGAAATCGTCATCCGCTCGACCTTCATCACCGGTTTCCCCGGCGAGACCGAGGCGGATTTCGATCAATTGATCCAGTTCCTCGAAGACGCCCGGCTCGACCGCGTCGGCGCTTTCGCCTACTCGCCGGTTGAAGGGGCCAGGGCCAACGAATTGCCCGGCCTGCCGCCGGAGGAGGTGCGCGAAGACCGCCGCCGCTGGCTGATGCAGGTGCAGGAGGATATTTCCGCCGAAAAACTGGCGGCCAAAATCGACAGCGTGATTGACGTGCTGGTCGACGAAGTCGACGAGGAAGGCGTGATCGCCCGCTCCCAGGCCGACGCCCCGGAAATCGACGGCCTGGTGTATCTCGATGGTTTCTTCGCTGCCGCGCCCGGTGATTTTCTGCAAGTCCGCGTGACCGACGCCGATCATCACGATCTCTACGCCGAACCGCTGGGGCGGAACTGAGCAAGGCATGCCGGACGCCCTGCTCGCTCGCCTGGCCGCCATCGTTGGCGAAGCCCATGTGATTGCCGAGGCCGCGGCCATGCAACCCTGGCTGACCGACTGGCGCGGCCGTTACCACGGCGCGGCCCGCTGCATCGTCCGCCCCGGCGCGCGGGCCGAAGTCGCCGCCGTCGTTGCCGCCTGCGCCGCCGCCGGCGCGCCGATCGTGCCGCAGGGCGGCAATACCAGCCTGTGCGGCGCGGCGACGCCGGATGCTTCCGGCGTGGCCATCGTGCTCAACCTCGGCCGCCTGAACCGCATCCTGGCCGTCGATCCGGTGAACGACACCATCACCGTCGAGGTCGGCTGCACGCTGGCCGCCGTGCAGGCAGCGGCGCGCGCCGCCGGCCGGCTGTTCCCGCTGGCGCTGGCTGCGGAAGGGACGTGCCAGATTGGCGGCAATCTCTCGACCAATGCTGGCGGCGTGCAGGTGCTGCGCTACGGCAACGCCCGCGAACTGACCCTCGGCCTGGAGGTCGTGCTGGCCGACGGCACGCTCTGGAACGGCCTGCGCGGCCTGCGCAAGGACAATACCGGCTACGACTTGAAGCAGGTGTTCATCGGCGCCGAAGGCACGCTCGGCGTCATTACCGCGGCAGTGCTCAAGCTCTTCGCGCTGCCGCCGGTGCAAACCACCTGCTGGCTCAACGTGGCGACGCCGGCCGCCGCCGTCGCCCTGCTGCGCCAGGCCAAGGATGCCTTCGACGCGCAACTGACCGCCTTTGAACTGATTTCGGACACCGCCCTCGGCCTGGTGCTGCGCCATATCCCCGACAGCCGCCGGCCGGGGGCGGCCAGCCCGTGGTACGTGCTGGCCGAGTTCTCCGGCACGGAGCCAGCGGCTGTCGAAACCTGGCTGGCCGCTCGTCTCGCCGAAAATGCCGTCGCCGACGGCACGGTCGCCCATTCGCCAACCCAGGCGCGGCAATTATGGGCGCTGCGCGAAAACATCTCGGAAGCGCAAAAAATCGAGGGTCTGAGCATCAAACATGACATCGCCGTGCCGGTTTCACGCCTCGCCGATTTTCTCGCCCAGGCCGACGCGGCCCTGACGACGGCTTTTCCCGACATCCGCATCGTCGCCTTCGGCCACGTCGGCGACGGCAACCTGCATTACAACCTGTCGCGGCCAGCAAGCGACAACGCCGCCTTCATCGCCCAGCAACCGGCGGTGCACCGCCGCGTACACGACATCGTGCACGCCCTGGGCGGCTCGATTTCAGCCGAGCACGGCCTCGGGCAACTGAAGCGCGAGGAAATCCTGCGCTACAAGAGCGCGGCCGAAATGGCGCTGATGCGCGCCGTCAAACAGGCGCTCGACCCGCGCGGCCTGATGAATCCGGGCAAACTGCTGTGAAAGGCGGATGACTTCGGCCCCGTGCCCGCTGCGCCCAGGTCTGCCGCTGTGGGTTCAGTACAGAAGTCGCTGGATTGGGGAGGCCGTAAACTGAACCGTTGGCATTTTCCGGCCTTCGGCGGCGGCCAGCGACCCATCAACCGGCGTGCCGCTTGACCCAAGCGACGTAGCGATCCATCCAGCCTTGCAGGAAGGTTCGGCTGCCGGGGCCGATGTTGCCATCCGCGTCGAAGAGGCCGTCCTTGGCCTGGATGTAGGCTTCCGGCTGGCCGAGGGTGGGCGCGTCCAGGCAGGCCAGAATGGTGCGCAAATGCTGCTGCGCCAGGGCCGTGCCGATCGGCCCGACCGAGACGCCGAGGATGCCGGCCGGTTTGCCGCTCCAGACGCTCTGACCGTAGGGGCGCGAGCCGTGGTCGATGGCGTTCTTCAGGACGCCGGGGATGGAGCGGTTGTATTCCGGCGTCACGAACAGCAGGCCGCGCGCCGCCTTGATCTCGTCTTTCATGCGCACGACCGCCGGCGCTTGGTTGGCGTCGTCGTCCTGGTTGTAGAGCGGCAGGTCGCCGATCGCCACCTGTTTGCAGGAAAACTCGGCCGGCGCCAGACGGGCGATGGCGGCGGCCAGTTTGCGGTTGAAGGAATCCTGACGCAGGCTGCCGACGATGACGGCGATGGGGTATTGGCTCATGGCTTTCTCCTGTGGCGTTGGTGGCAGATTTGACCCGGCCGGGCCAATAAGTTCCATTTCACATCAGTGTATCAACCGTTCAATCAGCGGCACCACGGCGACGCCGGTCCCGATCAGGGCCGCCTGGCGCAAAAAATTTTCGCGCTGTTTGTGCAGCAGCGGCAGCAGGTCGGCGAGGGCGACGTAGATGAAGCTGGAGGCGGCAATCACCAGCACATAGGGCAACACGTCGTTGATCGCCGACAGCATGAAATAGCCGAGCGCGCCGCCGAGCAGCGAACTGAGACTGGAGCCGGCGTTGGCGACGAAAGCCTTGACATTGCTCCAGCCGCCGTTGCGCAGCAGGACGAAATCGCCCATTTCCTGCGGAATTTCGTGGGCGACGATGGCGACGGTGGTGGTCACGCCGAGCATCGGGTCGGCAATGAAGGCGGCGGCCACCAGGATGCCGTCGATGAAATTGTGAAAGGCGTCGCCGACCAGGATCAGCAGGGGCGCCGTGGCCGTTGCGTGATGCCCGTCATGGGCGGCGCAGTCGCCATGCGAATGGCGCCACAGGGCCAGGCGTTCGAGGGCGAAGAAAGCGAACAGCGTCGCCAGCATGGTCGCGAACAGCGTCGTCTGCGGCCCGCCGTGGTCGTGACCGGCGTGGCTGTCAACCGCCGGCAGCGTGGCGAAGGCTTCGGGCAGCACGTGGAGAAAGGCCGAGGACAGCATCACCCCGGCGGCGAAGGCGACCAGCACCCCGGTCGATTGCCGCGACAGGCGAAACACCACGGCCGCCGCCGCGGCCATGCTGATGAGGCCGCCGGCGAGGCAGGCCAGGAGGATCATGCTCAGTGTGCTCATGTTCAGGCGTGTTCGTGGCGCTCGCGTTCGAGGCGGGCGATGTAGCGTTGCAGGCGGTTCTCGACGGCCGGCGATAAATTGAGAAAATGCACGCCGATCCGCCACTGCCGCTCGCCGCTGCGCGATTCCAGGGCGATGATGCGCTGCACCCGCGCCGCGACGGGCATGTCCTGCGCCTCGTCGGGCAGGCGAATGCGGCAGCGCTCCAGCAATTCCCCGGAGAGCAGATCGGGCGCCGCCGCGGCCAAGAGACCGATGCCCGTCACCGAAATGTCGCAAGCCGAGAATCCCTGTTCCTTGCCGTCGGCGCGGCTGATGAAGAAGCGCACCGGATTGAGCACCGGCGTGGCGATGCGGAAACTCTCGCGCCGCTGCAAGCGGACGATGGCCGTGGGCAGGGCCACGGCGAAAGCCGGCCGGCCGTCGTACTCGATCTCGCTGACCTCACCGACGTCGAAATGAACATGAATGCCGGCGGGCCGCGCCGCCAGGCGGCAGCGGTCGGCCCGCAGCAGGGCGTGATTGAGCGTCTCGGCGCCGCTGAGGTCGAAGATCAGCAGATCGTCATCTTCATCGACATCGAGCAACTGGGTGACGAACAGTTTGTCGCCGAAGAGCACGGTGAATTGTTCGCCGTCGCGGATGTAGCCGACCAGCGTGAAAACGATGGCGCGGCGGCCGGTAATGTGGAAGCGTTCGTCGATTTCCACGCCGGCGGGGGGTATCTCGCTCACTTGGCCTCCAGTACGCACCACAGCGCAGCCGTGTCGTTCTTGCCCAGACCCAGCGCCATCAAGGCATTGAGTTGCTGGGCAACGCTGGCCGTCAAGGGCATCGGCACGCCGCTTTGCCGCGCCGCCGCCAAGACCAGCCCCAAATCCTTGTGATGCAGCCGGGCCTCGATGCCGGCCGCGAAATCGCGTTCGACCATGCGCTTGCCCATCACCTCCAGCACGCGCGAGGCCGCCGAGCCGCCGGCCAGCGCCTGCCGCACCTTGCCGCCATCGACACCGGCGGCGCTGGAGAGATGCAGCGCCTCGGCCGCGGCCTCGATGGCGGCGACCATGATGATCTGATTGCAGGCCTTGGCCACCTGACCGGCGCCGTTCGGCCCGACATGGACGATGCGTTGCCCCAGTTTTTCGAGCAAGGGGCGCGCCCGTTCGAGCGCCGCCGCCGCGCCGCCGACCATGATCGCCAGCGTCGCGTCGATGGCGCCCTGCGGGCCGCCGGAAACCGGCGCGTCGAGCATGTCGATGCCGCGTTCGCCCAACCGGCCGGCGATGCGCCGGGCGGCTTCAGGGGCGATGGTCGAGCAGTCGATCAGCAGGCTGCCGGCGGCCATGCCCTCGATCAAACCGTGTTCGCCGAGCGCCACCGCCTCGACATCGGCGCTGGAGGTGACCATCGTGAACACCACCTCACAGGCCGCCCCGACCTCGGCCGGCGTCGCCCACACAACCGCCGGCAAATCCTCGACGCTGGCCGGCCGCCGCGCCCAGACGTGCAGCGCGTGGCCGGCCGCCTGCAAATGCCGGGCCATCGGGCGACCCATCGCGCCCAGACCGATGAAGCCGATGTTCATCACTGCCCCGACAAGCCTTCCAGCAATTTCAGCACGGCGATCGAATCTTCCTCGCCGAGGCCGGAGCCGACCATGGCGTTGAACATCTGCGCCGTCGCCGCCGCGCCCGGCAGGCACAGGCCGAGTTCGTGCGCGGTCTGCATCACGATGTCGAGATCCTTCTCATGCATCCAGCTTTTGAAGCCCGGCTTGAAATTGCGCTCGATCATGCGCTGGCCGTGGTTCTCCAGAATTTTCGAGGACGCAAAGCCGCCGAGCAGCGCCTCGCGCACCCTGGCCCGGTCGACACCGTTTTTGGAGGCAAAGGCCATGGCCTCGGCCACCGCCAGCACGCCCATGCCGGTGACGATCTGGTTGGCCGCCTTGGTCACCTGCCCGGCGCCGCTGCCGCCGACGTGGATGATGTTCCGGCCCAGGCACTGCAAGGCCGGCAAGGCGCGGGCGAAAGCCGCCGCCGAACCGCCGGCCATGATCGACAAGCTGCCGGCGATGGCCCCGACCTCGCCGCCGGAAACCGGCGCATCGAGAAAATCGACGCCGGCCGCGGCCAGTTCCTCGCCGATGCGGCGCGCCGCCGCCGGGGCGATGGTGCTCATATCGACGGCGACCAGACCCGGCGATGCGGCGCTGGCGACGGCGCGCATGACCTCGGCGACATCCGGCGCGTCGGCAACCATCGAGATGACCAGTTCGGCCCCGCGCGCCGCCTCGGCGGCGCTTGCCGCGCCAACGGCCCCGGCCGCCAGCAGCGGCTGCATCGACTCGGCGCGGCGCGCCCAGACGGTGACCTGGTGGCCGCCACGCAACAGGTTCTGCGCCATCGGACGGCCCATGATGCCGAGGCCGATAAAACCTATTTTCATTACCCACTCCCTGATGAATGCGTGATTTTAGCGCCAGCCGCGCCCGACGGCGAAAAATGCCTGCGCCGGCGGCCGGTTTTGCCGCCCGACAGAGGAGCTTGGGATGGGGCAACAGGTCGTGGTGAGCGCAGCGAACCGCGACGTAATTCTGCCTGCAACGCCTGCTGTCGCGGTTCGCTGCGCTCACCACGACCTATGAATCCTGGCCTTGTCGCCGTGCGGCGCAGGTTACTGGCACACTTTTCGCTAAAAATGAACGTAGCAGGGGGCCACACGTTACCCGTTACGGAGGCATCATGGCAAACAACAGCATTTACGGCATCACTCCCGATTCTCCGTTGCTGCGCGGCAACCCGGCCGGGCCAGCAGCGCCCGTCAGCGGCGATTTTCTCGCCACCCTGCAAGGGCAACTGGCGGATTTCAAGACGCAGGCGATGAGCACGCTGATTGCGTCCTTGGGCAGCGCCGGCGGAACCGGCGCCAGCGACGCCACCGCCAGCGTGCTGGCCGCCCTCCTCGCCCAGGCCGGAGCCATCGGCGGCACGTCGGCGATTGGCGGCGTCAGCGCCTTGTTCGATCCCGCTTCCGGCTACCGGATGATGACCGAGATCAACCGGCGCGACGTGATTTACCGCGCCGAGTACGCCGAAATGTCCGATCTCGGAAGCTATGTCGCAACGCTGCGCCAGGCTGCGCTGCCCCTGGGCGAGATCGACGCGGCGACGCCGCCCGGCGAAATCCGCGAGCGCCTGCAAACCTTCATCAGCGCTTACAACGGCTGGATCGACCGCTTCGCCGAAGGCTTGGCCAGCGGCGGCCTGCTTGCCGGCACGCAGGCGGCCACGGTCGCGCAATGGGAACTGGAGAAAAGCATCGAAAGCCCCTTCAACGGCGCCTGGAACGGCGTTCGCGGCCTCGCTGATCTCGGCGTCAGCATCGACCCGGTGACCCGCCTGGCCCGTCTCGACACGGCCCGCCTCGATGCGGCGCTGGCCGGCAACCGCGCCGGCGCAGTGGCGGCGATCCGCGAATTCGGCGGCAATTTCGCCCGCTCGGCGGAACTGCTCAATGCCGAAGGCAATTTCATCCCCAACCGGATGGCCAATCTGACCCGCGTCATCGATTACCTGGACCAGAACAAGACCGCCCTGCAAGCCGAGTTCGGCCTCGGCGACCCGGTCCAGCCGAACGCCGCCGTGGCGCGGGCGCTGGCCGCCTACTACGCGCTGCGCCCGGCGCCGGCCTGATTCCATTTCTCAATCAACCGATGACTTTGTCGGCTTCGCTTGCCGTACAACCGCACTGTCTCTCGCTTCGCCTTCGCGTCCTCGGCTGATTAAAAGTGGAATGAGCGCGCCCGCTTTTTCACTTCCGGGGAATAGAATTTCGTCTTCATGGGGGGTTCTCTTCTCAAGAGCCAGAGCTTCCTCAAATTCCGGGGCGATTCACTCTGCCTTGGCAGTGCCCTGCCGCTGTTGCATCAGTGCAACATTTTTCCCGGCCCATGCCCTCAAGGCCGCGTTACAACTTGCTCTCTGTATCGCCGGGTTGCAGAATCGCTCCCAACCTTTCGATCCGAGAGGTGGAGCTTGACTGGTTGATGCAGCCAGTTGAAACCTAACCACTAAGGAGATTCTCCGA
>WQUQ01000272.1 GCA_009782025.1 Desulfobulbus sp.
TCAGGAGCGGAACCGCCGCAAGCGAAAGGAATCAAGATGAGTTCAAGCGAGATGGCTGTTGCAGAAACGCCGGCCGAGCCGTGGCATGCCCTGGCGGCTGATGAAGTCATAGAGCGTCTGGGCGTCGATCCGGCGCGCGGCCTCGATGCCGGGACGGCGGCTGAACGGCTCGCCCGCCACGGCCACAACCGCTTGCCCCAAGGCAAGAAAAAAGGGCCGTTCGCCCGCTTTCTGGCGCAGTTCAACAATATTCTCATTCACGTCCTGCTCGTTGCCGGCTTCATCAAACTGATGTTGAGCCTGTGGCTCGATGCCTCGATCATTTTCGGCGTCGTCGTCCTCAACTCGTTGCTGGGCTTCATCCAGGAGGGCCGCGCCGAGAAGGCGCTCGACTCGATCCGCAACATGCTGTCGGCCGAGGCGCGCGTGCTGCGCGATGGCCTGGCCCGTTTGATTCCAGCGGAAGAACTGGTGCCCGGCGATGTCGTGCTGCTGGAATCGGGCGACAAGATTCCCGCCGATCTGCGCCTGATCGAGATCAAGAATCTGCATACGGAAGAAGCGGCGCTGACCGGCGAGTCGTTGCCGGCAACGAAGATGAGCGATCCGGTCCACGCCAAGGCCACGGTCGGCGACCGCGAGAACATGGCGTTTTCCGGGACGATGGTCGTTTCCGGCCGGGCCACCGGCATCGTCGTGGCGACGGGCAGCCAGACCGAACTGGGGCGGATCAATCAGATGCTGGCCGAGGTCAGTGCGCTGGAGACGCCGCTGCTGACCCAGATCAAGAAATTCGGTCACGTCATCACGGCGGTCATCGCGGTCTTGAGCGTGCTGTTGTTCTCCTGGGGGCACTGGCTGGGCCAGATGACTTTCGTCGAACTGTTCCAGGCCATCGTCGGCATCGTCGTGTCGATCATTCCCGAGGGCCTGCCGGCGATCATCACCATCACGCTGGCCATCGGCGTCACGCGCATGGCCCAGCGCAACGCCATCATCCGCCGCCTGCCGGCGGTCGAAACCCTGGGTTCGGTGTCGCGCATCTGCTCGGACAAGACCGGCACGCTGACCTTGATGGAGATGATGGTGACTTCCGTCGTCACCGCCGAGACGGCCTGCCAGGTGACGGGCAACGGTTATGCGCCCGAGGGCGAGGTGCTCGCCGCTGGCCAGCCCGTCAACACGCCGCCGGAAACGCTGGCGCTGATGGGCCGCGTCTCCCTGCTGTGCAACGACGCCGAATTGTTCGCGGAAGAAGGCAAATGGAAGGTCGAGGGCGATCCGACCGAGGGCGCGCTCTATCCTTTCGCCGCCAAGCTGGGTATGGATCGCGCCGCCGAGACCGCCGCCGCGCCGCGCGTCGATGCCATTCCCTTTGAATCCGAGCATAAATTCATGGCGACGCTGAACCGCGCGGCAGACGGCGACATGCTGCTGGTCAAGGGCGCGCCGGAAATCATTCTCGAACATTGCGACCGGCAGCAGACGGCAGCCGGCCCGGCGGCGCTCGATCGCGGCCATTTCGACCGGGCCGGCGACCAGCTTGCCGCCCAGGGCGAACGGGTGCTGGCGCTGGCCTGGCTGCCCAGCGCGGAATCGGCCGGCCTGACCGTCGGCAGCTTGCGGGCGCAGGATCTGCCGAAAAATCTCGTGCTTTTGGGCCTGGTCGGGCTGATGGACCCGCCGCGTCAGGAGGCCATCGAGGCCGTCCGCGAATGTCACGATGGCGGCATTCGCGTCACCATGATTACCGGCGATCACAAAATCACGGCAGCGGCGATTGCCGGCATGCTCGGCATCGGCGACGGCAAGACGGCGGTGATCGGCACCGAGATCGAGGCGATGAACGACGCCGAGTTGCAGGACTGCGTGCGCGACGTCGACGTCTTTGCCCGCACCAGTCCCGAACACAAGCTGCGGCTGGTCAAAGCCATCCAGGCCAACCGGCAGATCGTCGCCATGACCGGCGACGGGGTCAACGACGCGCCGGCGCTCAAGAAAGCGGACATCGGCGTGGCGATGGGCATCAAGGGCACGGAAGTGACCAAGGAAGCGGCGGGCATGATCCTCGCCGACGACAATTTCGCCTCCATCTCCGCCGCTGTGAAGGAGGGGCGCACGGTCTACAACAACATCGAAAAGGCCATGCTGTTCACGCTGCCGACCAACGTGGCGCAGGGGGCGGTGATCGCCATCGCCATCCTCCTCGGCTTCACGCTGCCGATCACCGCGCCGCAGGTGCTGTGGGTCAATATGGTCACTTCCGTCGCGCTCAGCCTGACCATTTCCTTCGAGCCGCACGAGACTGATGTCATGCGCCGCCCGCCGCGCGCCGTCGACCGGCCCATCATCACGCTCTTTGGCGTCTGGCGCATTCTCTTCGTCGGTGCGCTGCTGGTGCTCTATACGCTGGTCGTTTTCTTCTGGATGAAGTCGCAGGGCGCAACCGACCCGCTGGCCCGCACCGCCGCCGTCAACGCCATCACGCTCGGCCAGGTAATCTATCTGTTCAACAGCCGCTACCTGCTCGACTCGTCGCTGTCGCTGCGCGCCCACATGGGCAATCCCTACCTCTGGTACGGCGTCGGCACGGTGGTGGCGCTGCAACTCCTGTTCACCTACGCCCCGCCCTTCCACGCCATTTTCAATACCGATGCCCTGCCCTGGGCGACCTGGCTGGTGTTGATCGGCGGCGGGATTGTGTTCTTCTTCGTCGTCGAGATCGAGAAACTCGTCATCCGCTCCGTGCCCGCATTGAAAAGCAGGGTGACCTCTCAGCGGGCGGCGGCGGGCCAGGGCTGAAGCCGCGCCAGGAGCGGCTAGGGCTTGCTGGCGGCGACGATGCGTTCGATGCGCCGTTGCCGTTCAGCGGCCGCCGCCGTTTCGCCACGGGCCAGCAGGCGGTCGCGGTCGGCGGCCAGCCAGGCGAGCAAGGGCCGTCGCCAGCCCTGTTCGGCTGCCGTGTCGATGGCCAGGGCGTAGGCGTCGTCCGCCAGGCGGCCGGCGCGGCGCAGCATGGCGGCGGCCACGAGGCGGGCGAGCGGGTCGGCAATGGCGGCCAGATCGGCGGTCGCGCCGCCTTGCCAGGCTTGGCGCTGGGCGGCCGGCAAGGGGTCGACGGCGAAGCCGAAGCCGGCCAGATAGGCGGCGTAGTTGTTTTCGGCAGCGCCGGCGTCGGCCGCCAGGGGTTGAAAGGCCGGGCAGTCGACCGCCGCCAGGCTGGCGATCTGACCGGCGCAAACGGTCAATTCGACGCGCGCCATCAATGTGGCATCGCCGCCGCGCCCGACTTCGCGCCGGGCCAGGGCCAGTTCGCGGCTGGCGGCGCGCTCGTCGCCGCCGAGGTAAGCATCGCGCCAGGCAGCGAGCGCGGCATCGGTTTCCAGCAGCCAGCGCGGCGACGAGGGGGCGGCGCAGGCGCTCAACAGGCTGGCCGCGGCCAGCAGCAGCAACAGGCGCTTCATGGCAGTTTCAACTCCCTTTCCCTGGCGAACGGCCATTTCTGGTTGAGTTGCTCGCTCAGCGCATTGACCCGGCGCAGCGTCGTTTCCACATCGCTGCGCAAGGCGTCGAGATCGCTGCTGGCGATACGGGCGTTGGCGGCGATGGTCTGGGCCTCGGCCAGAATGGCGTCGGCCTTGC
>WQUQ01000273.1 GCA_009782025.1 Desulfobulbus sp.
ACAGGCCGGTTTGCCACAGGTGGTTGAGGGCGAGCAGCGTTGTGGCGGCGTCGGAACTGCCGCCGCCGAGGCCGCCGCCCAGGGGCAACTGTTTGTCGAGGCGGATGGTGACGCCGTGATGGCAGCCGCTGGCCTGGCGCAGCAGACGGGCGGCGCGGACGGTCAGGTCGGATTCGGGGGCGACGTCGGGCAGCGGCGTGGCGAGCACGATGCGCTCATCGTCGCGCGGCGCGAAGCTGAGGCTGTCGGCGCGGTCGATGAAGCGAAAGACGGTTTGCAGCAAATGGTAGCCATCGGCCCGCCGGCCGACGATGTGCAGGAAGAGATTGAGTTTGGCCGGGGCCGGCCAGCGGCTGGCGTAAGTCCAGTCGCTCATGGCGGTTGTACCTCCCGCCATGCTTCGATGCGCAGGCGCAGTTCGATGGCCTCGGCGCGGCGCAGCGTGACGCGGGCCGGCAGGGCGTCGGCGGCGCTGTCGTCGTAGACGTAATCGACCTGCCAGCCGGCTTCGCTCAGGCGGCTCGGGCGCTGCTGGTCGTCATATTCGATCTGGCTGGTCGCGTCGCCGCGCCCGAGCAGCCAGGCAGGCAGGCGCAGGACAGGCAGGCGTTCGCCGGTGGCGGCTGCCATCAGTTCGTCGGCATCAAACGATTCGCGCACCGCGCCGTCGGCGGTGCGCAGGCGGGATAACTCCGGCGTCGCGTCGATTTCGGCGATGCCGATGCCGAGCGGGTTGGCGATCAGGATGTGGTTGTCGCCGGCGCGGTGTTGCCACGACAGGCGGCCGCCGGCGGTTTGCGGCGCGCCATCGGGCGGGCTGATGCGCAGCGCGAAGCGGGCTTCGAGGGCGAAATCGTGCAGACTGTCGCGCGCCGGCGGCGGCGCGGGCGCCAAGGTGGTGCAGGCGGCGAGCAGCAGGCCGGCGAGCGGGGTGGCGAGTGGGGCGACGGCCCGCGCGACGGGTGAAATCAAGGCTGGAATTTCTTGAGGGCGGCGGCCAGCGCGTCGTTGCCCGGATTCTGTCGGGCGGCTTCGTTCAGCAGCGTGTACGCCTCATCCTTATGGCCGAGTTGCCACAGCACTTCGCCGAGGTGGGCGGCGATTTCCGGGTCGGCCTTGATGCGGTAGGCGCGTTCCAGCGTGATCCGCGCTTCTTCGAGGCGGCCCATGCGGTACTGAACCCAGCCGAGGCTGTCGGTGATGAAGGGATCGTTCGGCTGCAAGGTCATGGCGCGGGAGATCATCTTGTAGGCTTCGGCCAGCCGCACGTTGCGATCAGCCCAGGAATAGCCGAGGGCGTTCAGGGCATGGGCGTGATCCGGGTACAGGCTGAGCAGGTGTTGCAGGTGGCTTTCGAGCCGTTCGGGCTGGCCGGCCCGCTCGGCGGTCAGGGCCGCGTCGTAAAGCAGATCGGGATTGTCGGGCTGGACGCCGAGCGCCTGCGCCAGCACGTCATAGGCTTCGCTGGCTCGGCCGGCATCGCGCAGCAACTGGGCTTCGGCCAGCGTCAACTGGGTGCGTTCCTCGGCGCTGCCGCCGTGCGTGTTGTGCAACAGTTCCCGCGCGGCATCGGGTTTGCCCTGTTGCAGCAGAATCTGCGCCGCGCTGGCGCGGGCGGCGACGTACTGTCTGCCGGAGGTCACTTGCATGAAATGAACGAGGGCGTCGTCCGGTTTTTTCCGTTCCATGTCGAGCTGGCCGAGAAAAAAATGCACCGTGCTTTGATCGGGGAAATTGGTGCTCAACAACTTTTCCAACTGCTGCCGGCCGGTCTCTGTATCGCCTTGTTGCAGGGCCAGCATGGCGATCGCGTAGATGGCGTCGGGATTTTCGGGATTGTCCTCGAGCAGGCGGGCGAAATGCTGGCGGGCGTCGGCGTAGCGCTTTTCCCCGATCAGCAGCCGGGCCAGGGTCAGCCGGGCGGTGCCGGCGTCGGGATGGCGCGTGACGAAATCGTCCAGCCCCGGGATGGCGCTGGCGGCGGCATGGCGGGCCTGCAACTGGGCGCGGGCCAGCGCCGCCGCTTCCCAGTCCGGGCGCAGCAGCAGCGCTTTTTCGATCTCGCTGCTGGCGCGCATGTCGTCGCCGGCATCGGCGGCGGCCTGGGCCATGGCGAAATGGGCTTCGGGCAGCGTGTCATAGGGCGCGGCCACCTGGTCGACCAGGCGTTGCACGGCCTTTTTGTCGTCGTGGCGGGCCAGCACGCGGTTCAGGCTCAACAGGTTGTTGGCGAGGTTGCCGGGGTCGCGTTTGAGCAGAATGGCCAGTTGCGGCGCCAGTTCGTCGAGGTGGCCGGTCAACACCAGCAGCGACGACTGGGCCTGGCGGGCGCGCGTCGATTCCGGCTCGATTTCCAGCCACAGCGTTGACAAGGGCACGGCCAGGTCGAACTGACGGGTCAGGGTGGCGACTTCGACGGCGCGCGCCACCACCTTCGGGTCGCGGGTGCGTCGGGCGAGGTCGGCCCAGGCCTCGACGCCGGTGCGGATGTCGCCGCGCTGCAAGGCGAATTCGCCAAGCAGGGATTGAAAGACGGTGCGCGGCAGCAGGTTTTCTTCCTGCGCTTCGCTCGCCGCCGGCCGTGGTTTTTTGTTGGCGGCCGGCTCGGCGCTGTGGCCGGGCAAGGCCAGGCTCAGGCCGAGGGCAAGGACAAGGGCGGTAACGGGGAACTTCGCGGGCATGGTCGGCTTTCGGTCATAAAATCTTGCAAGTTTGCGATGTTATTCCATTTTTAAATCAGCCGAGCGCGCGAAGGCGAAGCGAGAGACAGTGCGGTTGCACGGCAAGCGAAGCCGACGATCGGTTGATTTGGAAATGGAATGATTGGGGATTTTCAGGAGGAACAAGCCATGCCGGAATTGCCGGAGGTCGAGGTGTGCCGGCAGGGACTGCTGCCGGAGATGATGGGGCGGCGCATCGAGGCGGTGCGCATTCGCGCGCCGAAGCTGCGTTATCCGATTCCGCCGGAATTGGCGGAACGACTGCCCGGCTGCATCGTGCACGCCATCCGGCGGCGCGGCAAGTACTTGCTGTTCGATTGCGCCCGGCCTGGCGTCGAGGGCACGCTGATCGTCCATCTCGGGATGTCGGGCCATCTGCGTTTCGTCCCGCCCGGCCAGGCGGCGGCAAGACACGATCATTTTGAACTGGCGCTGGCGACGCCGCAGGGAGCGAAATGGCTGCGTCTGGCCGACCCGCGCCGTTTCGGTCTGGTGTTGTGGCAGCCGGGGCCGCCGGCGGCGAGCGCCGCCCATCCGCTGCTGGCCGCGCTTGGCGTCGAGCCGCTGGCTGCGGGGTTCGACGGCGACTGGCTGCATGCCGCCCTGGCCCGCCGCGCCAGCCCGATCAAGCCGGTGTTGATGGATAGCCATCTGCTGGTCGGCGTCGGCAACATCTATGCTGCGGAAAGCCTGTTCCGCGCCGGCATTTCGCCCTTGCGGGCGGCCCGACGGATCAGCCGGGCGCGTTGTCATCTGCTGGCCGACGCCATCCGGGCGACGTTGTCCGACGCCATCGCCGCCGGCGGCAGCAGCATCCGCGATTACGTGCATAGCGACGGCAGCGCCGGCTGGTTCCAGATCCAGGCCGCCGTGTACGAGCGCGCCGGAGCGCCCTGCCGGCGTTGCGGCGGCA
>WQUQ01000274.1 GCA_009782025.1 Desulfobulbus sp.
CATGGCTCACCGCATTGCTCCGCTGCGGAAATTTCCGCGAGGAGTTGCGTTTCCTCCGCAGTCAGACTGCGGTGCGCCAGCAGATCCGGGCGGCGCTTCCAGGTTCGCGCCAGCGACTCCTTGAGCCGCCAGCGACGAATTCTTTGATGATCGCCCGAGAGCAGCACGTCCGGCACGCCTTGGTCTCCATAGACCTCGGGCCGGGTGTAGTGCGGACAATCGAGCAGACCACCGACAAACGAATCTTCCACCGCCGAAGCGGCGTCTCCCAACACGCCCGGCAACTGGCGGACGACGGCATCGATCAAGACCATCGCCGGCAATTCGCCGCCGGACAGGACAAAATCCCCGATCGAAATTTCTTCATCGACGCAGCGCTCGATCAAACGCTCGTCGACCCCTTCATAACGGCCACAAAGCAGGATCACGCCCGCCTCGTCCGCCCTGGCCGCCAGCCGCATCACCCGTTCATGGGTTAGCGGCGCGCCCTGCGGCGAGAGGTAGATGACCCGGCTCGTCGCCAGCCCCGCCTCGCGCTGCCGCGCTTTCGCCGCGGCAATCGCCTTCTCCAGCGGCCCCGGCTGCATCACCATGCCCGGCCCACCGCCAAACGGCCGGTCGTCCACCCGCCGCCAGGCATTGTCGGCGAAATCGCGCGGATTCCAGCCCTGCCACGCCCAGCGCCCTTCTTCCAGAGCGCGCCGGGTAATGCCATGATCGGTCACGGCGGCAAACATCTCGGGAAAGAGGCTCACGCAGTCGAAACGGATCACCCGTCGCTGCCCCGCAGTTCACCGGCAAAACTCACCAGTCACTCCCCCACTCGACGCGAATCTGCCGCGCCGCCCGATCCACTTCCAGCGCCACCGCCGCCACGAAGGGCAGCAGACGCTCACGGCCATCAACGCCGACGACCTGCAACACGTCGTTGGCCCCGGTCTCGATCAGCCCGGCCACGACGCCGAGCCGCTCGCCAGCGGTATTGACCACTTCCAGGCCGAGCAGATCGGCCCAGTAGAACTCGTCCTCGCCAGTCGCCGGCAGAACCGCGCGCGGCGCGCCAACCAGAACGCCTTTCAGGGCCTCGGCGGCGGTGCGGTCGGCTACCCCGTCGAGGGCAACCACCAGACCATCGCCATGCGCCTTCAATCCCTTCAGCGCCACCTCGCGCCACGGTTCACCCTCGCGGGCGATCCACCAGACCGGCATGTTTCCCCAGGACAGGGGGTCGTCGCCGAAGGGGTGCAACCAGATCCAGCCGCGAATGCCGTAGGGTTCGGCGAGCCGACCCAGAACGACGATGTCGTTGCCGGACAAGGATCGATCAGGCTGCCGGCTGGGCAGCGCTCTGCTTGACCAGACGGGCGACGGTCGGCGACAGTTGGGCGCCGTTCTGCTGCCAGTAGGCCAGGCGATCAGCGGCAACGCGCAGCTTTTCGGCATTGCCGGCGGCGACCGGGTTGTAGAAACCGATGCGCTCGACGAAACGGCCATCGCGGCGGTTACGGGAATCGGTGACGACCATGTTGTAGAACGGGCGCTTCTTGGCGCCGCCACGGGCAAGACGGATAACAACCATGAGATGAATTTCCTGGGTGGGAAAAAGACCGGAAATTATAGCGCTTTGACAAAGAAAAATCAAGCGCTGGCGCGCCGAGGCAACGGCGAATATGGGATAATCGGCCATCCATCCTGTTCCCGCCATGACTGTCTCGTCTGCGCCCCTCTCGCCCGCCACTGAAGCCAACATCAAGAGCATTCTTGCCTGGCTGGCGATGACGCGCGATCACAGCGGCAGCGACGATGCCGAACAACTCCACCGGCAGTTGCTCAAGCTGCGCGGCACGCCCATGCCGATTGCCGAGCGCTGCAAGCTGCTCGATCTGCTGTACGACCGTGTCGAGCGCCTGGTCAAGGCTGAATTGCCCGGCTTTCAGAAGATGGCGCTGCCGGTCGCGAACAAAATGCGTCTGCGGATCAAGCGCATCGTCGGCCTGCTTGAAATCATGACCCAGGATTATTCCATCGCCTTGACCGAGCTGCTCGGCCCCGCCGATAACGATTCGCCACACAACGCGCTGTTGCGCGCCATGCAGTGCATCACCTGGCAGATCAAGATCGACCACCTGGTCGCCGCGCCGACCGGCGTCGGCCTGTGGCGACAATTGCATGCCCTCTTCCGCACCGCCCGCCGCCACCGCCTCGAAACCTTGCCCGACCCGCGCGGCAACGCCGGCATCGCCCGCCTCTACTCCGACATCCTGCTCGCCACGATCGCGCAGCCGGCCTCTTTTTCTGCCAGCGAACTCGAATTCATCAACGACTACATCGAGGGCAGCCCATTTTGCGTCGAACTGAGCGACACCCCGCCGATCGGCGCCGAGGCCGTATTCTGGATCGATCTCGAGCGGGACATTGGCGCCCATGCGCTGATTCGCCGCCTGCCGGCGGCTGAATCGCAACCGCTGTATTTCGCCTGCGACGCCATCGCCACCGAGGCGCGGCGCCAACTCGACGAACTTGAGCGCGGCGCCAGCGCCGCCGACCTCAAGCTGCCGCCCTTCGCCGAAACCCGGGCCGGTCGCGGCGTGCTGCGCCGCCTGGCCGACGGCTGGGGCAAACCGGCCAGGCGGCGTTTTCCCCGGCGGCGGCAAGCCTATCGCGCCAATCTCTGCCTCGGCCTCGACAGTCTGTGGCGGCTGATGCGGCACGTCGGCAACCCGGTTCCGCTGAGCGAATGGATGGTCACCAACGAAAGCCCGGAAGGCTATGCGCTGATGCACGTCGGCGGCGACACCGACAATCTGCGCATCGGCGACGTGGTGGCCGTGCAGGCCATCGACGAGCGGCACGACGCGCCGTGGCACATCTGCCTCATCCGCTGGGCCATTTCGGAAAACCCGGAGCACATCGAACTGGGCTTGCAATTGCTCGCCCCGCGCGCCATCGCCGCCGAAATCGCCCAGCCCGGCGAGTTGGATGCCGGTTGCGTGGCCGTGCTGATCCTGCCCGAGACGCCGCCCCTGCGCCCGTCTGAATCGCTGCTGACACCGCCGGGGAAGATCGAGAGGACCGGCGCGCCGCTGATTCTGCTGGTCGAGCGGGACAATCTGCTGATCCGCGAGATCCGCGCCGGAAACCTCGATGGGCAGACAGGCAGCATCGAACTGTTCAGCGTCGTTGCTCGGGACGATTCAGTTTAGCCGCCAGCAAGCCGCCGAACAGCACGATGGCCCACGACAGGTGAAGCCAGACGAGGAAAATCGGCACGGCCGCCAGGGCGCCGTAGATGTTGCGGAACATGCCCGAGGCGCCCAGATAAATCTCGAACAGCTTCTGCATGGCGACCACCGCCAGCGCCGCGAAAGCGCCGCCGGCCAAGGCCGCGCGCCGGGTCACCCGGGCATTCGGCACGGCATAGTAGAGAAAGGCGAAGAACAGCCCGAGCAGCAGCAATGAGGTGCCTTTTGACAACGCCAGGCGAACCCAGTCGGGCCAGTCGACGATGCCCAGCGAGATACTGACCGCCAGCGAGGTGGTCAAGGCAATAGCGCCGAGGATGAAGGGCCAGACCGCCATGACGAAAGCGTAGAGACCGAGGCGGGCGAGCAGCGGGCGCGGCTCGACCCGCCACAGATGATTGAAGGTCCGCTCGATGGTGTTGAGCAGCATGAAAGCGGTCAGGCCGAGCAGCAGCAGGCCGAACACGGTCAAGCCCTGCGCCCGGTGGGAGAAGCGACCGATGCCGCCGGCGATGGTATTGGCCGTGCCGCTGGGCAGCAGCGTTTCGTACAGCAAGCGTTGCAGGCGGCCGAGCAGCAGATCGAAATAGGGCACGGTACCGGCCACCGCCAGAATCACCGCGACCAGCGGCACCAGCGCCAGCAGCGTGGTAAACGCCAGGGCGGCGCTGGTTTGCAGCATGTTCTCGCGGAAAAAGCGGCGGATGATGCCATCAGTCGGCGCGAACGGACGATGGATGCGGCGATAGCGGGAGTGGGTCGGCATAGGCCGGCATGATAGCCGACCGTGATGCCGCTCAATTCAACATTTGGCGCAAACCGCATGACGCGCGAGCCATCAGCGCCAGGCAAAAACTCATTACAATGCAAACAGTTCTCAGGCACAGATAAAAATGCAATCACTCCTGTCTTTCTGGAACGGGCTGTCCGTGCGGCTGCGTTTGATCCTGGTGTTCATCACGATCAAGATCATTCCGTTGGCGGCGCTCGTGGGAATTGCCTGGTATCAGACCCAGGAGACCACCAGCCGCCTTGGCCAGGAGCTGAATCTTTTGGTCTCCACCGCCAATCAGGCGATCCACGACGTCGGCGACAAAACGATCGACGACGCAGTCCGCGCACTCGATGCCCGCGCCCGCGACGAGATCGAGCGCCTGTCCACCGATACCGCGCTCCGGGTGGCGGACTTTCTTTACCAGCGCGATACCGACATTCGTTCCGTCGCCTCGCTGACGCCGGATAAAACCGTTTACAAAAATTATATCGAGCGCCGGCACGGGGTTCTGATCACACACGGCAAATGGCGTCTCAACGCCGAGGGCACCGCCTGGGAACCCGAAACCCCGCCGCCCGAAAACCAGTATCTTGCCCTGCCGGGCAGCGCCGACAACAAAACCGCTTTCAATTACCGGTCGCCGACAGAGTTTCAAACTGAAAGCGCGCCGCTTTATCTGGAAATGACCTTCGTTGGCCTGGATGGCATGGAAAAGATCAAGGCCACCACGTCGCCGCGCGTCAGCCCGGAACTGAAGGACATCACGAAACACCAGAATACCTACGCCAAGGCGGAGAACTATTTCCCTGACCTGCAAAAACTCAAGCCCGGCGAAATCTACGTCTCCAACGTCATCGGCACCTACGTCGGCACCAAAATCATTGGCACGTTCACCCCGCAGGCGGCGGCAAAGCGCGGCATTCCCTTCGAGCCGGAGAAACACGCCTATGCCGGCAAGGAAAATCCCGTCGGCAAGCGTTTTGAAGGCATTGTGCGCTGGGCGACGCCGGTCGTGAAAAACGGCCAGATCATCGGCTGGGTGACGCTGGCGCTCAACCATGACCACCTGATGGCCTTCACCGACCATATCGTCCCCACCAACCAACGTTACCGGATCATCCCCGACGCTTCGGACGGCAACTACGCCTTCATCTGGGATTATCTGGGCCGCAGCATCGTCCACCCGCGCCATCATTCGATCGTCGGTTACGACGAGAATGGCGACCCCGCCATTCCCTGGCTCGAAGACAAGGTTTATGCCAACTTCCTCGCCAGCGGCAAATCCTGGCGCGAGTTTCGGGAAACCGCGCCGACTTTCTTCGATCAGCGGCAAAGCAGAAAGCCGGCGAAAGAACTGACCGAGCGCGGCAATGTCGGGCTTGACTGCCGCTGGCTCAATTTCGCGCCGCAATGCGTGGGCTGGCGCAACCTCACCGATGAGGGCGGTTCCGGTTCCTTCCAGATTCTGTGGAGCGGCATCAGCAAGCTGACCACCGCCGCGGCGATTCCTTATTACACCGGGCGCTACAGCCCGGAAAAAGCGGGCAACCGGCGCGGCTTCGGCTTCGTGACCATTGGCGCCAACATCGATGACTTCCACCATCCCGCCACCGAATCCAGGGAACGCCTGAACGATATGATCAAGACCGCCAACAGCGACATGCTGGCCCGCGGTCAGGCCGCTGGCGACGTATTGCAGGACAACTTGCAGGACACCTTGACCAGCCTGACCGCGACGACCCTCGTGCTGATCGCGCTGGTGGTGGCCATCGCCATCTGGATGGCCTCCTATCTGTCACGCAAACTCGGCTGGCTCAATGAGGGCTTCAACCGTTTCCGCCTGGGTCAAAAGGATTTCCGTTTTTCCTTCACCCACAAGGACGAAATCACGTCGCTCGCCGCCACCTTCAATGAAATGGCCGACACGCTGAACGCCAACATGGGGGATTTGCAGCACGAAATCGAAGCGCGCCATGAGGTCGAAGCCGACCTGCGCGCCAGCCGCGATCTGTTTGAAAACTTCGTCGAATACAACCGCGCGGCCATCTTCATCCGCGACTGGGAAGGTAAATTCATCCTCGTCAACCGGCGCTGGGAAGAAGTTGTGGGCCGGCCGCGGGCGGAGATGATTGGCAAGACCGTCCAGGATGTCCTGCCGGCCTTCATGCTGCACTCCACGATCGAGAGCGACGAACTCGTCATCCGCACGGGCGAGTTCGTGGAGCGGGAAATCACCGGTCCCGATGGGCGGATTTATATCTCCATGAAATTCATCACCCGCGACAGTCACGGTGAACTTTCCGCCCTGTGCGGCTTGCTGACCGATATTACCGAGCGCCAGATGGCAGAAGAGGCGATGCGCCAGGCCAAGGAACTGGCCGAGGAGGCCACGCGCACCAAGTCCGAGTTCCTCGCCAACATGAGCCACGAGATCCGCACCCCGATGAACGCCATCATCGGCATGGGGCACCTGATGCAGAAAACCGAGATGATGCCGCGCCAGCGCGATTATCTGAACAAGATCCAGCGCTCCTGCCAGCACCTGCTCGGCATCATCGACGACATTCTCGATTTCTCGAAAATGGAAGCCGGCAAGCTGACCGTCGAACGGGCCGAATTTGAACTGCAAGGCGTACTCGATACCGTCCGCAATCTGATTGCCGACAAAGTGGCGGCCAAGGGACTCGAACTGCGTTTCTCGGTCGACGAGGAAGCGCCGGCCACCCTGATCGGCGATCCCTTGCGCCTCGGTCAGATCCTGGTCAACTACGCCAACAACGCGGTGAAATTCACCGAACGCGGCAAAATCGAAATTTCCGTGCGCGTCGCCAAACAGACAGACCACGATGTATTGCTGCACTTCGCCGTCTCCGATACCGGCATCGGCATGTCGCCCGAACAGCAGGCGCACCTTTTTGAATCGTTCCAGCAGGCGGATGCCTCGACGACGCGCCGTTATGGCGGCACCGGCCTCGGCCTGGCGATCAGCAAGCGTCTCGCCGAGCTGATGGGCGGCTCGGTCGGCGTGTACAGCACGCCAGGACAAGGCAGCGTCTTCTGGCTCCACATCCGGCTCGACAAGGGCGAGGCGCGCCGCAAAATCTACGAAAGCGCGGAGGAGTTCAAGGGACACCCTGTTCTGGTCGTCGATGACGACCCGATTTCCCGGGAAGAACTTTCCGACCTGCTGACCAAGATGAACTTCAAGGTCTCCCTGGCCCCCTCCGGCGCCTCCGCCCTGCAAGAAATCAGGGAGGCCGAACGCCGCGGCGAAGACTTCGACATCGTCTTCCTCGATTGGCGAATGCCGGGCATGGGCGGCATCGAAACGGCCGAGCGCATCAGGAACCTGGGCCTGCGCCGCATCCCGCGGCTGGTGATGTGTACCGCCTACAGCCGTGGCGATGTCATCAATGCCGCCGAAGCAGCGGGTTTCGACGAGCTTCTCATCAAACCCGTCGACGCTTCGGCCATGTTCGATGCAACCATGCGGGTGCTCCATTCAGATCGCCCCCCAGGCGAAATCAAGCGCCACATCAACCCGGCCACGGCAAGACATCTGGGGTTGGAAGCCATTCGCGGCGCACGGATCCTGCTCGTCGAGGACAACGAACTCAATCAGGAAGTCGCCCAGGCCATCCTCGACGAAGAGGGTTTCCGCGTCGATGTCGCCGGCGACGGCCAACAAGCGATTGACAAGCTCGAACAGGAGAACTACGACCTGGTCCTGATGGACATGCAGATGCCCGTTCTGGACGGCGTCAGCGCCACCCGCATCCTGCGCCAGAACCCGCGTTTCGCCGCGCTCCCGATCATCGCCATGACGGCCAACGTCATGGAGGCGGACAGGAAACGCTGCATGGAAGCAGGCATGAACGACCACGTCGCCAAACCGATCGAACCGGAAGAATTATGGGCCGCCCTGCTGCGCTGGATTCCCCGCCGCGACAAGGCCGCGGGCGAATCGGTCGAGCAAGCCTCGGCCCAGCAGCCCCCGATCCAGCAGACCCAGCAACCACCGACCGCGCCGCAACGCGCGGCAGGTCAGGCGTCGACGTCGCTACCCACGATCGAGGGCCTGGATATCCAGGACGGCTTGCGCCGGGTCATGGGCAAGGAGAAGATCTACGTCAATCTGCTGCGTAAATTTGTCGAAACTCATGCTGACAGCATCGACGCGCTGGAGCAGGTCATGGAAGCAGGCAATCAGGCGGAAACGCAGCGCATCGCGCATACGCTGAAAGGCGTGTGCGGCAATATCGGCGTCAATGCCGCGTTGTGCCAGAGCGCCGCGCAACTCGAAGCCGCCGCCCGCAACGGTGCGCCGCTTGAACAGATGCGCCCGCTGTTCGAGCAGTTGCGCAAACCTTTCCAGGAACTGATCGAAAATATCCGGCGGGCGCTACCGTAGTGCGGGGGTCACCCCGCCCTGTTGCGGTCTTGCCAGATCACGACGCCTTGCGCTTGGCGAGATCGACGGCCGCCATCACATAGCCGGACAAGCCATAGACGACGAAAAAGGCGAACAGCGCGATTTCCGGGCTGTAGGCGACCAGCGCGAAACCGAGGGCGATGGCGGCAATGACGAAAAAGGGCACGCTCTTCCTCAGGTTCACGTCCTTGAAGCTGTAGTAACGGATGTTGGAAATCATCGTCACGCCGGCAAAAATGGTCAGCCCGCAAGCCAGCCAGCGCACGTCGTAACCCGGCACCTCGGCCAGGATCATCACCCAGACCAGACCGGCCACCAGCGCCGCCGCCGCCGGCGACGGCAAGCCCTGGAAGAAACGTTTGTCCATGACCTCCAGCGTCGTATTGAAGCGCGCCAGGCGCAACGCCGCCCCGGCGCAGTAGATGAAGGCGGCGATCCAGCCCAGCCGGCCGAGGTCGCGCAAGGCCCATTCGTACATCACCAGGGCCGGCGCGGCGCCAAAGCTGACCATGTCGGACAGCGAATCGTACTCCGCGCCAAACGCCGACTGGGTATTGGTCAGACGCGCCACCCGGCCGTCCAGCCCGTCGAGCACCATGGCGATGAAGACGGCCATCGCCGCCCGCTCGAAATCACTCTGCATCGCCTGGACAATGGCGAAAAAACCGGCGAACAGGGCCGCCGTGGTAAACAGATTAGGCAAAACATAAATGCCGCGCCGCTTGAGTTCAGGGTTGAACAACGTCTTGCGGGGTTTGAGTTCGGTCATGGACATCCACTAAGCGGGTTGAACGGCGAAATCGAGAGGATACACCCTCGCCGGGATCGCAGCGTCCGCCGTCGCCCTCGATCTGCCTATTGGCCAGGGAAGGAGACCCAGGCAGCGTGCTAGAATTTTGAACTTTCACGGCTGCCGCCGCATGTCGCCGTTTCTGCCGTGGCCATGGGTCGACAAGATCATGACCCAAACCCTGATTCTTCAACACGACAACCACTGACCCGGAGTTCAGCATGACCGCCATCTTGCAGGAAGACCTGATCCAGTCCGTCGCCGATGCCTTTCAGTACATCAGCTACTACCACCCGCTCGATTACATCAAGGCGCTGGGCGAAGCCTATGAACGCGAGGAGAGCGCCGCCGCCAAGGATGCCATCGCCCAGATTCTGACCAACTCGCGGATGGCCGCCGAAGGCCAGCGCCCGATCTGCCAGGACACCGGCATCGGCATGGTCTTCATCAAGGTCGGCATGAAGGTCACCTGGCCGGATGCGACCATGAGCATCCAGCAGATGATCGACGAGGGCGTGCG
>WQUQ01000275.1 GCA_009782025.1 Desulfobulbus sp.
TGCGAGGGGCGAAGCCCCGTGGCAATCCAGACCGCTGCCTGGATTGCCACGGGGCTTCGCCCCTCGCAATGACGGCGGAAATGTCAATGCTTAATGGCCGACTCTATAACCTCTCAGCGATTGCCAATCAGGATTTTTCATGACATTCACCTTTTATCGCCACTTGCGCATCGGTTTCATGCTCGCGTGGGTTATCGCGTGGAATGCTCTGCTGGGAATTGGCATCATGCTCGACAAGCAGGCGGGGTCATCGCCGTCAAGCTATTTCAGCGGCATGTTTGCGGTGGCGCTCATCGGCACATCGCTTCTCTGTCTCTCGGTGCTTTACCTTCCCCGCATGCAAACCCATGCCTTGCGCACAGACGTTACAGTCGCCGATGTGCGTCCAGATCTTTGGCGCCTGGCTGCACTCGCAGCCGCACTCGGCATGGCAAGCGTGATTGGCCTTGCTCTTGGAGGGTAAGTCACATCATGGGCCTCGATGGCGTCGAATTGGTTCTTGCCGTTGAGGAGGAGTTCGGCATCCCTATCGACGATGCCGACGCCGCAACCCTCGTCACACCTGGAATGCTCTCGGACTATGTCATTGCCCGCCTCGGAAATGTCGGCGGAATCAAGGGGCGGTGCCTGTCCCAGGCAGGCTTCTATCGAATACGCTCGGCGCTCGTCCGGCAGTTTGGCGCTCGGCGTAATGAGGTACGCCCGGATTCGCCGATCACGAATTTTCTGAATGGCAAGATCAGGAAGCAATGGGTGCAGTTGCAAAAGGCCATCGACGCCCCTCATCTCCCCGGACTCCAATGCAAGAAGCGCATCGCTTACCCGATACAGATCGCCCTGCCCTGCGCGGGATTGGCCCTGCTGACCCTGGTCGGCGCACCGGGATGGGCGCTGGTTTTTGCGCTCATTGCGCTATGGATTTCCGCTGTAATCATCACGAACAAGTTGGGCGATGTCGTCCCCAAAGAGGTAGCCACCGTCAGCGCGCTGATTCCCTACGTCCGCGTCAAAAACCAGGAAGAATGGACTCGCGACTATGTATTGCAGAGAGTTCTGCAAATTACCGCCGTGCAACTGGGCATCCCGATTGAAAAGATTCACCCCGACAGTCATTTTGTGAAGGATCTTGGCGTTGATTGAAATCCCACGCTGGCCCAACGTCCCCGCCTGCTACCACTGGCTTTCCCTCGACCGGCGCGGCGACTGGCGCTTGCAGGGGGAGCGCGTCGTTCATCGCGGCCTGATCGAGTTCATCAACCGGCAGTATGGCCATGACGAGGCCGGCCGCTGGTTCATGCAGAACGGGCCGCAGCGGGTTTTCGTCCGCCTGGCCTGCACGCCGTGGGTCTTTCGCCGCGCAGACGAGGGTTTTGTCAGCCACACCGGCGTCGCCGCTGGCCTGATCCATGCCGCCATCATCGACGACAACGGCAGCATCCTGCTTGCCGCCGAATTGGGCATCGGCCTGCTCGACGACCGCGACCTACCCCAATTTCTCGCCGAATGCCACGACGCGGCCGGCCAGCCGGTCAGCGAACAGGCATTGCTCGATCTGATGGCCGGGCAAGCGGCTGAAGTATTCTGGGGCGAACACCGCCTGCAAGCGATCACCGCCGCGGAACTCCCGGCGCGCTACGGTTTCGTGACCGACCCCCAGCCTTGAAACCGCACCGACCGAAGCAGATTTTCAGCGTCCGTAGAACCTACTTCTCGACCAGCCCCGGCAGCATTTCGCTTATCAATTCGGCCATCAGCCGCGCCGTTCGCCCCTGCTGGTCGCGGTCGGGGTTGTATTCGGCGATTTCGACCGCCAGCAGGCCGGGCAGCGTTGCCAGCCGCGCCAGGGCGGCCAGCACGTCGCCATCCCACAGGCCGCCTGGTTCCGGGCTGCCGACGCCGGGGGCGTTGTCGGGGTCGATGACATCCAGATCGAGCGTCAGGCCGAAACCGGCCGGCGCAGCCGCGACGATGGTCTGCGCCTCATGCAGGCAGGCGGCAAAGCCGCGGGCGGCGATTTCGCCGCTGTCGATGATGCGCACGCCCTGGGCGCGCAGGAAGGCCATTTCCTCCGCCTCGTAGCTGCGCGGCCCGAGCGCCACGGTATGCGCCGCGCTGATCTGCGCGCCGACCAGACCGAGGTTGAGCAGGCGCTTGTCGCCGCGCCCGAGCAGACAGGCCAGCGGCATGCCGTGCACAGCCCCGGAATAACTGGTTTGCGGCGTGTGGCTGTCGAGATGCGCGTCGATCCACAACAGGCCGAGCGGCGCTCCGGCGGCGCGGGCGACGCCGCTCCAGGTACCGACGGCAATCGAATGGTCGCCGCCGATGACCAGCGGGAAATCCCCGGCCAGCCGAATCCGCGCCACCTCGTCGGCCAGCCGCCGGCAAAAGCTGGCGATGCGAGCCATTTCGGAACCGGCCCGGGCATCGGCGGCAAAGAGCAGCGGCCCCCAGTCGAGGCGCGGATGGCCTTGCAACTCGTGCCAGGCTTGCGAGCGATGAAAGGCCACCGGCCCATCGGCGCAACCCTGATCCTGCGCGCCCAGCCCGCAGGCGGCCCCGACGATGCGAATGTTTCCGCTCATGGGCAGGTTTCCTCCGAGTGATTGGGTGAGTCGAGAGTCGGGGAGTCGAGAGCGGTGTTTGCTCTCGACTCAAGACACTCTCAACTCTCGACTCCCAACTACTGCAACTCCTCCAGCCGAATGCGCTTGATCTTGCCCTTTTGCGCCGGCAGCCCCTCGATTCGGGCGATGGCGGCATCGGCCGCGCTTTCCTGGCAGACGTGGGTGAGGATGATGATGTCGGTTTCGCCCTCGCCCTCCTCCGGCTCGCGTTGCAGCAGGGCGTCGATGGAGATGCCCTGGTCGGCCAGGATGCGGGTGATGTCGGCCAGCACGCCGGTTTTGTCCTCGACGCGCAAGCGCAGATAGTAGGCCGTTTCGATTTCGCTCATCGGCAGCACCGGCAGGTCGGACATGGCATCGGGCTGGAAGGCCAGGTGCGGCACGCGATGCCCGGCATCCGCCGTCGCCAGGCGGGTGACATCGACCAGATCGGCGATCACCGCCGAAGCGGTTGGCTCGGCGCCGGCGCCCTTGCCGTAGTACAGCGTCGCCCCCACCGCGTCGCCCTTGACCAGCACGGCGTTCATCGCTCCCTCGACGTTGGCGATCAGGCGCTTCTCCGGGATCAGGGTCGGATGCACGCGCAACTCGACGCCCTGCTCGCGGCGCTTGGCGATGCCGAGCAGCTTGATGCGGTAGCCCAGTTGCTCGGCATAGCGGATGTCGGCGGCTTCCAGTTGCGTGATGCCCTCGACATAAGCCTTGTCGAATTGCACCGGAATGCCGAAGGCGATGGCCGAGATGATGGTCGCCTTGTGCGCCGCGTCCACGCCCTCGATGTCGAAGGTCGGGTCGGCCTCGGCATAGCCCAGGCGCTGCGCTTCCTTCAACACCTCGGCGAAGGACAGCCCCTTGTCGCGCATCTCCGAGAGGATGAAGTTGGTGGTGCCGTTGATGATGCCCGCCGCCCATTCGATGCGGTTGGCCGTCAACCCCTCGCGCAGCGCCTTGATGATCGGGATGCCGCCGGCCACCGCCGCTTCAAA
>WQUQ01000276.1 GCA_009782025.1 Desulfobulbus sp.
CTGCGGGTGGACGGTTTCTCCTTCCCCCGCCTGCGGGGGAAGGTCGGGATGGGGGCGGGTTCGGAATAGAGGCAAGCGTAATGCGTGAAAACGCCAAAAAAGATTTTGCGCGCCAGTTGCGCGCCAACATGACCGATGCGGAACAACAGTTGTGGCGACGGCTTCGTGGACGCCAACTGGCCGATTGCAGGTTTCGCAGGCAGTGCCCCATCGGCCCGTTCATCGCCGATTTTGCTTGCGTCGAAAAACGGCTCATCGTTGAAATCAACGGCGGGCAGCACAATCCGACCGCCGATTCCAGCCGCGATGCCTGGTTCGAGTGTCACGGCTGGCGCGTCTTGTGCTACTGGAATCATGATGTGCTGGGCAGCACGGAGGATGTGCTCGCCGATATTTTGAGGACGCTCGACGCCATCGGGTATTGCTGAATACCTCCGCATCCCAACCCGCCGGGCGGTTTCTTTCCCCCGCTTGCGGATGCCGCCAAAAACCCCCTCCCCCGCAGAGGCTGTCGCAAAAACCCTCTGCGCTACGCCTTCCCCCGCTTGCGGGGGAAGGTCGGGATGGGGGTGGCAGTAAAAACAATGGCTTGCGTAACACTTACCCCAGCCCTCCCCCGCAAGCGGGGGAGGGAGTTTTGAGGTGCCTTCCGCCAAGGAAGCCGGGGAGGTGGAATGCCGCTTGTCCATCAGAATACTTTTTGCAGTTGCAGGAACAGCCGGGGGTTGCGGTCGCCGCCGTCGGTACGGCCGGCGCGGGTGCCGGCGCGCCAGGCGACGGTGGCGTTGATGGAGAAGTTGCCGGCTTGCACCCATTCCAGGCCAAGGCCGGCGCCGCGCAGGGTCTGGCGATTGCCGCTTTCGCCGGGGAGCGGGTCTTTGCTGAGCCGGCCCCAGCCGGCGTCGTAGAAGAGGAATGGGGTCAGCGCGCTGTCGATGGTCCAGCGCCACTCGGCGGTGCCGATGACGCCTTCGTCGACGAGGGCTTCGCCGGAGGAGTAGGCGCGCACGCCGCGCGCGCCGCCGAGCGAGAGTTTTTCGGAGGCGTCGAGGTTGCCGCCGGACCATTGACCGCCGAGGGAGAGGTAGAGGGAATGGCGGTCGACAATGCGTTGCAGGCGCGAGGCTTGCAGGGTGTATTTGTCGAATTCGCCCTGAGTGTTGCGTCCGGTGGGGCCTTGATCGGCGTTTTTGCTGAAGTCGTCGCGGATGTCGAGCCGGCCGTGGTACCAGATGCCGGAGGTGGCGGTGTAGCCGCCGCCGAGGAGGTTGTCGCGCAGTTCCCAGGTCCAGCCAAGGCTGAGGCCGTCTACGCGCTTTTTGGCGGAGAAGTCGATGGCGCGGTAGTTGTCTTTGAGGCTTTTGTTTTCGGCGCTCAGACGCAGGAACAGGTTTTGCCGGCGGGAACGGATGAGCGGGTAGCTGAGCGAGGCATCGATGATGTCGGCGGTGCCGTAGGGGTCGAGGTTGGCGAAGTCGCCGCCGATCTGGTAGTCGACGCGCGAGTAGCCGATGCTGCCGCGCAGGCCGTCGGCGCCGAGCGGCGCTTCGTAGGAGATGCGGCCGAACTTGAGGTCGCTGTTATTGGAGATCATCAGCCGGGCATCGAGGTTGTCGCCGAGGCTCAGAGGACTGGCCCAGCGCACGCTGCCACCGGCGCGGTAGCGACCGGTTTCTTTGGTGCCCTGGTTGTCGGCGTCGGCGCTGAAGGTGAAGCGCCGGGCGGCGGTGACGTTGACGGTGAGATCGGTGGTACCGGTCTGCGTGCCTTCTTCGAGCGACGAACTGACGAGGATGCCGGGGAGGTCGGAGAGGAGCAGCATGGCGCGCTCGTATTGCGGGCCGTTGAGGGCCTGCCCTTCTTGTAGCGGCGCGAGGAAGGCGCGTACCACGCTTTCGCTGACGGGGGCGTCGGGGGCAACGTTGATGGTGATGCGGCCAAGACGCCCTTCGATGACGCTGATTTCGACGATGCCGTTTTTGACGTTTTGCACGGGGACGACGGCTTGGGCGAGAAAGTAGCCGCGCTCACGGTATTTTTGGCCGATTTGCTGGGCCAGTGTTTCGAGGTCGGCCAGCGTGACGTTGCGGTTGATGTAGGGGGCGGTGAGGGCATCGAGTTCGGCGGTGTCGAGGGCCTGCGCGCCGGACAGGCGCACGCCGTTGAGGCGAAAGCCGGCCGGCGCTGCCGGCATGGCGGGCATGGCGGGCATGGCTTGCGGCGCTTGCGTGGGGGCGGCGGGGGCACAGGTGGCACAGCCGCCTTGCGCCGGGACCAGCTCTTGCGCCTGGGCGGCGGCGGCCAGGGCGGTGAGCGCGAGCAGCGTGACGGAGATGCGGGCATGGTGAAGGATGGCATTTTGTTTGTCTCATTGCCCTTGGGAAACGCTCAGGCGCCAATCACCGATCAGGTTGAAGGGCGCCCAGAAGAAGGGATGCGCGGTTTGCGTCCGGTGCAATACGGCGAGTTGACCGGCCTGCATGGCGCGTTGCAGGTCGTGGCCAGCGGCGAGTTCGCGGTAGAGCGTATCCATCAGCATTTCGGTCGCTTCGTCGGAAACCGGCCACAGCGAGGCGATCAGGGCCGAGGCGCCAGCCGAGAGGAAGGCGCGCGGAAAGCCGAGCACTTCATCGCCGCCGGCGACGCGGCCAAGGCCGGATTCGCAGGCGGAGAGGGTGACGAGGGCGGTGCCTTGCAGCGGCAGATCGAGGATTTCGCGCGCTTCGAGGAAGCTCTGCTGGCCGTTCTCGTTGGCGAGGAGAATGCGCGAGTACAGGGGATCGACTTCGTCAGCCTGGGCATGGGCGGCGATGTGCATGATCGGCGCCTTGCCCACGGTTTCGTTGAATTGCGTTTTGGTGGCTTGCGCGCCGAGGAAGATTTCGTTGCGCGGGAAGAATTGGGTGATCCGCCTGACCTCGGCTTCGGCGCCGGGGAGGTCGTATTTTTCGGCGATTTGCGGGTTGCCGAAGGCCGTCAGCGCTGCCGCCACGCGCGGCGGGCGCTGCGCCAGCTGGGCCGCGATGCTCATCGAGGGGACGACGGCAATCGGATGCGCCTCGATCAGATAGCGCCCATTGACGCGCAATGCCTGGAAGGGCAGGTAGTGCAGCGGCCCATGCGGGACGACGATCAGGCGCTGACCCTCGGCCAGGTTGAGCGGGGCGATGAGGGCGTCGCCGAGTTTTTCGGCGTTGGCAATGGCGGCGCGCCGTCCGCGCACGATGGAGTTACGGAAGGTTTCGACCAGTTCGTCGAGTTCGGTGCGCTTGATGTCGATGGTTCTGGATTCGATGCCGCCTGGGCTGACCATCCAGACGACCAGCCGGTCTGGCAGGGCGTGGAACTGGACGACGCGCTCGTCGCTGGCCAGCGCACGTTGCAGGGTGGGCAGGTCGATGGCGCCGCCAGTGAGGTCGGTCTTGAGTTGGGCGCGCTCACGCACGGAATCAAGCAGGGCGCGTGAGCGGCTGCGTTCGCTCAGTTCAAAAGCCTTGGGGGCGTCGCCGAGTTCGCTATAGAGACCGACCCCGCGATCAAATACGTCTTGCAGATCGGAGAACAGCCCCATTTTGAATTCTTCGCTGCGAAAACGCGCCCGCACGGCATCGACTTCGCCAAGCGCGCGTAAGACGGCATCAGCCGCGCCTTGCTTGTCGCCGAGCGCCAGATTGGCACGCCCGACGCCATCCCAGCCCCAGAGGCGGGCATAACCGCCATCGCTGCCGCCGCTCTGCGCACTGAGCCGCTGGTAAACTTGCCGCGCCTCTTCCGGCTTGTTCTGCGCCAGCAGCAGGCGCCCGCGCGTGCGCTCCAGTTGCAGGGCCAGCGCCGGGTCGGCGGGCGGCTTGAGTTGGCCGAGAATCTGCGCCGCCCGCTCAACTTCCGCCGGGTCGCCCGATTCGATCAGGGCATTGGCCAGCGAGACCTGGACCAGCGGCGTATAACGCTGGGAGCTGCCGGCCAGCGCAGTTTCATAGGTGGCAATGGCGCCCGCGAAGTCGCCGCGCCGCGCTTGCACGTCGCCGATGACTTTGTTGGCCGGGCCAACCACGAGTTTGGGGTCACGCGCCGGGGAACGCAACGCCTCGCGGGCAAATTCGACGGCTTTGTCGAACTGGCCGGCGTAGCTGAAGGCAATGGCCAGATCGCGGTTGGCGAGGGCGCGCAGGTTGGGGTCGTTGGTGCGCTCGGCCAGGTGCAGCGCCTTGCTGGCTGCGCGCACGCTCTGGCGGATGTCGCCAGCATCGGCCAGAGCAACCGCCTGGCTGCAATACTGATAGCCGGAGAGCTTGACCACATCCCGATCATAAAGAGCGGCGCCCTCGGCGGTCAGCGCGAAAATGGTGTCGGCATCAGTGTCGGCCAGTTGTACCCGCGCCGAGCGGCTGGCCACTGTTTCGACAACGGATTGCGCGGCACCGGATTGCGCCCAGGTTGCCGCCGGCGCCGATAGCAGCACGGCCAAAACCATGGCCGGAACGCCAACACGCATGAAAGATATCCCCACCAACCTTGCCAAGCCTCGCATTTGATCCCCTGTATTTTTGATTACGTGTCGCATCCCGGACGATTGGTGCTGGATTTCGTTCCGTGCTGAACGGGTTTTCTGTTGAACAGTTCAGGCTTCACGATTGTACCAAATGGTCATGGCTTCAAACGGTGTCTTGGTCTGAATCGCCCCGGGATTTGAGGAAGCTCGAAATGACCCAGCCCGACAAGCCGCGCAGCAGCAAGCAGCGTTACCGCCTGACAGCCAGCGGGCGGCAGTGGCTGAAGGCGCATTCCGGCAAGAGTTCGGGATGAAGGCGGGCGGGGACTGTGCGGCTCATCAGCCGCCGCATGGCCCGCGCGGTTTCATGTCAGTCCGTCAGATTCATTTACCGGGGACGGTAACCCCGTTATAATTCACAGGTTTGGTTCTCCCGTCATGTTGGCGGGCATCTTTTTTCACGAGATGGGCGGTTACGCCCATTTTTCATTTGTGGTCATGGATTTAAACACGCTGATCGAAACGACCGTGAGCGGTCTGGGCTTTGAACTGGTCGACATCGAGATGTCGCCGCGCGGTCGCACCATTCGCGTTTTCATCGACGCGCCAGGCAAGGAGAGCGGCGTCGATGTCGAGGATTGCGCGCGGGTGTCGCAGCAGTTGACGCGCGTTTTCGAGGTCGAGAATGTCGATTACGACCGGCTGGAAATCTCCTCGCCGGGACTCGATCGCGTGGTCAGGAAGGCCGAGGATTTCGTCCGTTTTGCCGGGCGGGAGATCCAGATCAAGATTCGCATTCCGCTGGCTGGCCGCCGCAATTTTCAGGGCGAGTTGCTGGGTTGCGAGGAGGGCAAGGTTCGCCTGCGCCTGGAAAAAGATGACGTGGAACTGGAATTTACCCAAATCGAGAAGGCCCGTCTGGTGCCTCGTTTCGACTGAAGAACCAGGAGGTTGTAGCCCATGAGCCGTGAAATTTTGCTGCTGGTCGATGCCTTGGCCCGCGAGAAGAACGTCGGCAAGGAAATCGTTTTCAGCGCCCTGGAAATGGCGCTGGCTTCGGCGACCAAGAAGCGTATCCACGACGAGGCTGACGTGCGGGTTTCGATTGACCGCAATACCGGCAATTACGAATCCTTCCGTCGCTGGCAGGTGGTGCCGGATAACGAGTACGTCAACGAGTTTCTCGAGGTGCCGCTGTCGGAGGCGCAGAAGGATGATGCCGAGATCGAGGCCGGCGATTCGCTGGAGGAGCCGCTGGAGCCGATCGACTTCGGCCGCATCGGCGCCCAGGCCGCCAAGCAGGTGATTTTGCAGAAGATTCGTGACGCCGAGCGCGAGCAGATTCTGACCGATTTCCTGGAGCGCAAGGAGTATGTCGTTTCCGGCGCCATCAAGCGCATGGAGCGCGGCAACGCCATCGTCGAGACTGGCAAGATCGAGGCGCTGCTGCCGCGCGACGAGATGATTCCGAAGGAAAACCTGCGCGTCGGCGACCGCATCCGCGCTTATCTGCTGCGCATCGACCGCAATGCCCGCGGCCCGCAGATCATTCTGTCGCGCACGGCGCCGGAATTCGTCATCAAGCTCTTCGAGATGGAAGTGCCGGAAATCGACGACGGCCTGATGGAGTTGAAAGCCTGCGCCCGCGATCCCGGCCTGCGCGCCAAGATCGCCGTCAAGTCCAACGATCCGCGCGTCGATCCGATCGGCACCTGCGTCGGGCTGCGCGGTTCGCGCGTCACGGCGGTGAGGAACGAGATCGGCGGCGAGAATATCGACATCGTGCTGTGGTCGGCCGATCCGGCGCAGTTCGTGATCGGCGCGCTGGCGCCGGCCGAGGTGTCCTCCATCGTCGTCGATGAGGAAAAGCACGTCATGGATGTGGTCGTCGACGAGGACAACCTGGCCATCGCCATTGGCCGCGGCGGCCAGAATGTCCGCCTGGCCTCCGAACTGACGGGCTGGACCATCAACCTGATGACCCAGGACGAGTCGGTCAAGCGCTCCGAGGCCGAATACGCCGTGACCCGCGTCACCTTCATGGAAAAGCTCGACATCGACGAGGAACTGGCCGACCTCTTGATCGAGGAAGGCTTCTCGACGCTGGAGGAAGTGGCCTACGTGCCGCTGGCCGAAATGCTCGAAATCGAGGGGCTGGACGAGGACATCGTCAACGAATTGCGCAATCGGGCGCGCAATATTCTGCTGACCGAGGCCATCGCTACCGAGGAGAAGCTGGAAAGCGTCGCCGAGGATCTGATCGGCCTTGAAGGCATGAGCAAGGAACTGGCCGCCAAACTGGCTGAACACGGCATCAAGACCCGCGACGATCTCGCCGAACTGGCGGTGGATGAACTCACGGAAATGACCGGCATCGATGACGAGCGTGCCAAGGAACTCATTCTCAAGGCGCGTGCTCACTGGTTCGAGTGAGCGGGAGGTAGCAAGCATGTCCGCAACAACTGTTTCACAATTTGCCGTTGAACTGAAAATGCCGGTCGCCGCCCTGCTTGAGCAATTGGGCAAGGCCGGCCTCGCCAAGCAGGGCGACAACGATGCGCTGACCGACCAGGACAAGACCCGGTTGCTCGATTATCTGCGCCGCTCGCATGGCGACGAATCCAAGACCAAGATCACCCTGACCCGCAAGCAGACCTCGGAAATCAAGGCCACCGACGCCCATGGCCGGGCGCGCACGGTGCAGGTTGAAGTGCGCAAGAAGCGCGTGCTGGTCAAGCGCGATGTCGCCGATCATTTGCCGGAAGCCGAGGTCGCCGAGGAAGA
The DNA here is from genome assembly GCA_009782025.1 of Desulfobulbus sp. Lineage (GTDB taxonomy): Bacteria > Pseudomonadota > Gammaproteobacteria > Burkholderiales > Rhodocyclaceae > Azonexus. The sequence continues at coordinate 7,277 of WQUQ01000276.1, forward strand.
AGCGCCCGCGCTGGCCGCGCCGGAGCCGGTCGCCGAAATTCCGGCCGCGATCGAGGTCATCGAGCCGGCCCCGGTCGAGGTCGACGTGGCGCCGGAGCCGGTCGTCGAAGCCGAAGTCGAAGCCGTGTCCGCGGCGGAGGAAGCTCCCGCCGCCAGGCCGGTCCCGGTGCTCGACCGCGCCGCCATCATCGGCGAGAAGGAGTTGCGCGCCCGCGAGGAAGAAGCGCGCCGTTCCGGCCGCCTGCGCGAAATTCAGGAAAAGGAATTGCGCGACAAGCAGGCGCGCGAAGCGCAACTGGTGCAGATGCGCCAGCAGGCCGAAGCCGCTGCCGTCGCTGCCAAGCTGGCCGAGCAGGCCAAGCAGCAGGCGGCTGCCCAGGCCAAGACGCAGGAAGCGCCGGGCGAGAAAGGCACGCTGCACAAACGTCCCGACGCGCCGGGCAGGGAGGGTAAAAAAGGCGGCGGCAACAGCGGCCGCGACGAAGGCAAGAAAAAGCCGGGCATCAAGACCCGCTCGGCCGATACCGGTTCGTCGTGGAAAAGCGGCCGCGGCGGCCACAAGAAGCACGGTCACGGGGCCGACGACGGTCAAGGCAGCTTCCAGGCGCCGACCGAAATCATCGTCCGCGACGTGCATGTGCCGGAAACCATCTCGGTTTCCGACCTGGCGCACAAAATGTCGGTCAAGGCCATCGAAGTCATCAAGGTCATGATGAAAATGGGGTCGATGGTCACCATCAACCAGGTGCTCGATCAGGAAACGGCGATGATCGTCGTCGAGGAAATGGGCCACAAGGCGTTTGCCGCCAAGCTCGACGACCCCGACGCCTTCCTCGAGGACAGCGCCGAGCACAAGGACGTGGCGTCTGAGCCGCGCGCTCCGGTGGTCACCGTCATGGGTCACGTCGATCATGGCAAGACCTCGCTGCTCGACTACATCCGCCGGACCAGGGTGGCGGTTAACGAATTTGGCGGCATCACCCAGCACATCGGCGCTTATCACGTCGAAACCGAGCGCGGCATGATTACCTTCCTCGACACGCCGGGCCACGAAGCCTTTACCGCCATGCGCGCGCGCGGCGCCAAGGCCACCGACATCGTCATCCTGGTCGTGGCCGCCGACGACGGCGTCATGCCGCAGACCAAGGAAGCCATCCACCACGCCAAGGCCGCCGGCGTGCCGCTGGTGGTGGCGGTCAACAAGATCGACAAACCCGACGCCAACCCCGACCGCGTCAAGCAGGAACTGATCGCCGAAGGCGTGATTCCCGAAGAATACGGCGGCGACTCGCCCTTCTGCCCGGTATCGGCAAAGAAGGGCACCGGCATCGACGAGTTGCTGGAACAGGTGCTGTTGCAGGCGGAAATTCTTGAACTGACCGCGCCCAAGGCGGCTCCGGCCAAGGGCCTGATTATCGAAGCCCGTCTCGACAAGGGACGCGGCGCGGTGGCCACCATGCTCGTGACCTCGGGTACGCTGAAGCGCGGCGATGTCGTGCTGGCCGGCCAGGTTTTCGGCAAGGTACGCGCCATGCTCGATGAGAACGGCAAGGCGATCAATGAGGCCGGGCCGTCGATTCCGGTCGAAATTCTCGGCCTCTCCGACGTGCCGGCGGCTGGCGAGGAAGCCATCGTTCTGGCCGACGACAAAAAGGCGCGCGAAATCGCGCTCTTCCGCCAGGGCAAGTTCCGCGATGTCAAACTGGCCAAGCAGCAAGCCGCCAAGCTGGAAAACATGTTCCAGCAGATGGAGGAGGGCGAAACCAAGACCCTGTCGCTGATCGTCAAGGCCGACGTGCAAGGCTCGCAGGAAGCGCTGGTGCAGACCCTGGCCAAACTGTCCAACGAGGAAGTCCGCGTCCAGATCATCCACGGCGCGGTCGGCGCCATCAGCGAATCCGACGTCAACCTGGCGCAGGCTTCCGGCGCCGTCATCATCGGCTTCAACATCCGCGCCGATGCCGGCGCGCGCAAGCTGGCCGAGAGTTTCGGCGTCGACATTCGCTACTACAACATCATTTACGATGCCGTCGACGACGTCAAGGCCGCCCTCTCCGGCATGTTGTCGCCGGAAAGACGCGAGCAGATCATCGGCCAGGTCGAGATTCGCCAGGTCTTTCACGTCTCCAAGGTCGGCGCCATCGCCGGTTGCTACGTGCTCGATGGCGTCGTCAGGCGCGGCTCCCGCGTGCGGCTCCTGCGCAACCACGTGGTGCAGTGGGACGGCGAACTGGATTCGCTCAAGCGCTTCAAGGACGATGTCAAGGAGGTCCGCTCCAACTTTGAATGCGGCCTGTCGCTCAAGGGCAACAACGACATTGCCGAAGGCGACCAGCTCGAAGTGTACGAAATCCAGGAAGTGGCGCGCACGCTGT
>WQUQ01000277.1 GCA_009782025.1 Desulfobulbus sp.
TCAAACAGATGACATTGTTCCCCCCATCCCAGCCTTCCCCCGCCAGCGGGGGAAGGAGTCCGATTCCCTCCCCTGCTTGCGGGGGAGGGTTAGGGTGGGGACCAGAGGCGCAGGGAAAAGCATGGAAATTTGATTGCCGGGTTAATAAGTTCCGATAACCGTCATCATTGAGGCAAGGCGCGCTACGCACCCGGTAGGGCGGGTCAAGACCCGCCCTACGGCGTTGCTCCTCCTTGCAGGCATCAAGCTACCGCGTCCAACTGCGGTTTTAGGAGAAATGAACATGAGCAGCCAATTGAAACTCTGTGGCGCGTGCGGCGGCGATAAGGCCACCGCTTTCACCAACGAAACCTTCACCATCGCCGACGACGTGGTGGTACATGGCCTGTCTGGCGAGCGCTGCGACAGTTGTGGCGAAGTGTATTTCGATGCCGAAAGCCAGGATCGCTACATCGATGCCAGCGACGCCTGGGTTTTGGCGCGTCGGGAGGAAGAACAAAAGCTGCTCGCCAGCGTGCGCAAAAAGCTGAAACTGACGCAGCGCCAAGCCTCGCGGCTGACCGGCGGCGGCCACAATGCCTTCGGCCGTTACGAGCGCGGCGAGGTCAGGCCGTTGCCGGCGGTGGTCAATCTGTTCAAGCTGCTGGACAAGCATCCGGCCTTGCTCGATGAAATCCGGTAGGCCATTGAGCGAGCATGCGATGTACAAAGTAGCCATCATCGAGGACGACCAGCCGACCAGCCGGCAACTGCGCGCCTGGGCGCTTTCTGCCGCGCCGGAGATCGAGGTGACGCAATGGTTTACGCGCGACGAAGCCGAGGCGGCCATTGCCCGCGAGGATTACGATCTGGTGATTCTCGACATCGAACTGGGGCGCGACCGCCATGCCGGGGTGGCCATCATCAACGCCATCAACAAGGTCGGGCGCGGGACGCCGGTGCTGGTGGTGTCGGCCATGCCGGCGGCGATTTACCGGGGCATCATGAAGGCGCTCGACGCCTGGGATTACCTGCAAAAAACCACGTTCGAGGAGCCGGAATTCATCGAGACCTTTCTCGACATGCTGCGCGCCGCCAAGAGTCGCCGGCAAAGCGCGGCGCATCTGGCCAGTGCCGCGGCGACCGCCAAGCCGGCCGGCGAAGAACTCTCCATCGACCCGCTGCGCCAGGGCGCGCCCTATTGGCGCGGCAAACGGGTCAACGTGCCGCTGACGGCGCAACGCATCCTGGCCGCGCTGTTCGCGCGCCGGGGCGAGGTGGTTTCCTACGACGAACTGTTCGCCGTCGTCAAAAGCGGGCGCAACCGCGAAAACATCCGCAAGCACATCAGCGCCCTGCGCGAAGCCTTCCGCGAGCACGACGAGCATTTCGACCGCATCGAGAATGTGCCGATGCGGGGGTTCCGCTGGGTTTCCTGAAGTGACCCGCTTCCTCCGCTGGCTGGCCTCCTTTCGCCTGCGCATCCTCTTTCGCACGGCTTTTCTGGCGCTCATCCTCGCGGTCATGGCCTTGGCGGTGGCCGTGTTGCAGGGCGAAAAGCAGCGCGCCTGGGGCAATTACCAGAGCACGCTGGCCAAGACCAAGGAGCAGATCGTGGCCCGCCTGCGCCATCCTTCCGGGCAACTGGCGCTGCTCAATCCGAACCGGCGCGTCGGTGAGTCGGGCGTCGTCCATCCGGTGTTGCTGCCGTTTTCCGCCATCGACTTCGATGACCGCAACAAAGCCTGGAACGCGGTGGAAATGGCCGATTGCCTGATTCGCTATCCGAATTTCGGCAGTCTGTGCGTCGGCATCGGCAACAATCCGTGGATCGGCGGCTTCATCTACGCGGCCGGCACGTTTGCCAGCGGCCCGCTGGCGGCGCATGAGATCGGCGACCGCTACCTCGATGGCGCACACCGGATGAGGGTTGCGGTGCGTTTGCGCGGCGTCGAATACCGCTGGATCGCGCCGTTCGAGGCGCTGCCGTCGAAGCGCGGGACGCTGGTCGACGGCGTCAACGGGCGTTTCACCGGCTATGTCGAACGAGAAGGGCGTGATTACGACAAACGCATGCCGGAAAAAGAGTTTCGCGGCTGGCTGTGGCAGGAGGCGCGCTGCGCCGATGCGCAGCAGGGCAACAGCCCGGATTGCCAGCGCCGCTCCTTTTTCTCATTGCGGCTGCCCATCCCCGAACTGATTGTCGACATGTTGCGCACCCGGCAGGCCGCCTGGCCGCCGGCCGATCTGGAACGCATCGAGGTCGACCTCTTTCTGCTGCCGCCGGGCGAAGATAAAAGCCGGCCAGACGCCCTGTTCGACAGCGCCGCGCCCGGCTCGACGCCGCCTTTTGCGCTCACCGATCTGGGTCAGTTGTTGCAGGAAGGCGAATCCTTGCGCATCCAGCGTGGCGGCGGGGAAGAGGTTTTGATCCGGGGCCGGGAGGGGGCGGGGGAACGGATTTCGCCCTTGCTGACCCGGCTGATCCGCAAACTGCCGGTCATGGCCGCTGCTGGCGACGACCTCGCCAGCGTTGAACTCGACGATGTCGTCAGCACCCCTCTGGGCGACTACCGCATCCGCCTGCACGGCGATGCCGAGCGCGTCGTCAACGAAACCCTGGCCGCCACCGCGACGCGCCTGGCCTGGTTCGTCGGCGCGGTGATGGCGGTCATCGTGCTGGCCTGGCTGGCGATCGAAATCGGCATGATCCGCCGCATCGCGCGCTTTACCCAGCGCGCCCGGCAGTTCTTGCCATCGCAGGCGGAGGCCGAATTTCTCGCCTTCGATTTCTCCGACCTCGCCGGCAGCGACGAACTCGGCATTCTCGCCGGCCGGCTCGACTGGCTGCTCGCCCGCGTCCGGGAGGATGCCAGCCGCGAGCGCATCCGCGTGGCGCAAGAAAAAGAACAATGGCACGCCGTCGGCCATGAAATCATGTCGCCCCTGCAATCCCTGCTGGCTCTGCACGGCAATCCGCAAGACCCGGATTACCGCTACCTCGCCCGCATGCAGCAGGCCATCCGCGTGCTCTACGGCAGCGCCAGCCCGAGCGAGGCGCTGCAATCCTCGGCCGTGGCGCTGGCCACGCTCGATCTGGATCGCTTTCTCGCCAACATCGCCGACAACGCCTCGCACATCGGCGTCGACCATGTCATCTACGCAGCGAGCGGCGTTCCCGTGCCGGTGCGCGCCGACGAATACGCGCTCGAAGATGTCATCGGGCACCTGCTCAAAAACGCCGACCGCCACCGCGCTCCGGGGTCGCCGATCACCCTGGCCATCGCCCCGGATGGCGAAACGGAACCGGGCAGCGTGACGATCAAAGTCCACAACACCGGCCCCGGCATCCCGTCCGAATGGCTGGACAAGATTTTTGCCTACGGCTTTTCCGGCACGACCGGCGGCGAAGGCCGGCGCGGCCAGGGGCTGTTCGTGGCGAAAACCTACATGGCCAAAATGGGCGGCACCATCCGTGCGGAGAATGAGGCGGATGGGGTCGGGTTTTATTTGAGTTTGCAGCGGGGGCGGTGAACAGCCAGCCCTGCGCGATGCGCCGTCATCCCCTTTCTTTCCGACCGCGCCAGA
>WQUQ01000278.1 GCA_009782025.1 Desulfobulbus sp.
TCTTGCCATGATGGAGGCCATCGGCCACGGCTTTGCCGCCATCGAACTGGAATGGCAGCGCTTTGACGGCGACTGGATTCCCAAGTTCTGGCCGCGCCCGCAGACGTGGTTCCAGACCGACCTCGACCGCCGCGAGTTGCGCCTGATCGACGGCAGCGGGCAGGGCGCGGAACTGATCCCGTTCGGCTGGATCATGCACCAGCACAAGAAGGTCAAAACCGGCTACACCGGGCGCATGGGACTGTTCCGCGCCGTCGTCTGGCCGTTTTTGTACAAAGCCTACGCCATCGGCGACTTCGCCGAATTTCTGGAAACCTACGGCCTGCCGATCATCACCGGCAAATACGGCACGAACGCTTCTGCCGACGAAAAGGCGACCCTGCTGCGCGCCGTCGCCGCCTTGGGCCATGACGCGCGCGCCATCATGCCGCAGGATATGTCCATCGAAATCGACAAGGTGGCCGGCGGCGCGGGCGACGGCGGCCAGCATCTGGCCATGATTTCGTGGGCCGACGGCGGGCAGAGCAAGGCCATTCTCGGCCAGGTGCTTTCCGCCGAGGCGAAGGCCACCGGCATGGGCAGCGGCCTCGCCGATCTCCATGCCGAAATCCGCCGCGACATTCTGGCGGCGGACGCCCGCCAGGTCGCCGGAACGCTGACCCGCGACCTGATCTACCCGCTGCTGGTCTTGAACGGCGCCGCCATCGACAGCTACCGCCGCTGCCCGCGCTGGGTCTTCGACCTCGACCAGCCGGAAGATTTGAAAGCCTACGCCGAGGCGCTACCGGCCCTGGCGGCGGGCGGGATGATGATCCCCGTGAGCTGGGCGCACGAAAAACTGCGGATTCCCCAGGCGGCCGATGGCGAACCGATCTTTGGCGCGATGCCCGCTGCTCCTCCCCTCGCCCCGCTTGCGGGGAGAGGGGCCGGGGGTGAGGGGGCTGCCGCCACCCGCGCCCGCCGCGCCGCCCTGGCTGCTGCTGACACCACCGACCCAGCCGATCAACTCGTTACGCCGCTGGCGGCGGCCACCCAACCCGCCGTCGATGCCTGGCTCGCCAACATCGAGCGCCTTCTGGCCGACAACCCCGATCTCACCCCGGTCGACATCCAGCAGCGCCTGCTCGCCATGTTCGGCGACCTGCCGACCGATCAACTGGTCGAGATCATGGCCCAGGGCTACCAGCTGGCCGCGCTGGCGGGTATCGACGACATCAACGAAGGCCGCTGATGCCCCGTTCGCCCACCCTGGCCGGCGTCATCAACCTGCCCTTCGCCGAGCAGATCGACTTCTTCCGCCAGAAACTCAACCTGCCGACCGAGCGTTGGGACGACATCGAACGGGCCGCCCACGACCGCGCCTTCATCGTCGCCGGAGCGATGAAGGCCGATCTCCTGAACGACCTGCGAGAGGCGGTCGAGAAGGGGATTGCCACCGGCACCACCCTAAAAACCTTCCGCGAGGATTTCGCCGCCATCGTCGCCAAACACGGCTGGACAGGCTGGACGGGCGAAGGCACGGCAGCGGGCCGCGCCTGGCGCACGCGGGTGATCCATGAAACCAACCTGCGCACCAGCTACGCCGCCGGCCGCTGGCAGCAGTTGCACGACCCGGAACTGCAAAAGCGCGCCCCCTACTGGCGCTACATCCATGACGATTCCGTCCTTTCCCCGCGCCCGCAGCACAAAGCCTGGGGCGACACGCGCCTGACCCTACGCTTTGACCATCCCTTCTGGCAAACCCACTTCCCGCCCAACGGCTGGGGCTGCCGCTGCCGCATCGTGGCCGTGCATGCGCCAGGGCCAGACGACGCAACCGAGCCGCCCGCCGGCTGGAATACGCGCGGCGAGAATGGCCAACTGCCGGGGATCGACAGGGGATGGGATTATGCGCCAGGGGCCAACGTCAGCACGCCGTTGCAAGACCTGGTTGACCGCAAGTTGTTCAATCTGGATGCGCCGATTGGCTCGGCCCTGTACCAGTCACTCGCGCCGGCGCTGCTGACCGAGAAGACGGCGGCGTTCGGCGCTTTCGTGGATACAGCCCTGGCAAGCATGCAGTCACGCGGGAAAAACATGGTGGTCGGCGCGCTCGCGCCGCAATGGGTGCGGGCGGCCCAGCAGCGAGGTATCGCGCCCGTCACGGCTGAAATCATGGTGCGCGATCAGGATGTGATTCATACCTTCCGCAACGCCAAGAGCGATCAGCTACCGCTCGACTGGTACAAGCAACTCCCCATGCACCTGCAAAGCCCGCAGGCCGTGGTGCTCGATACCACGCACCCGCGTCCGGCGTTTTTGCTGGTCTATGATGTGGGCCAGCAGGCCAAGAAGCTGGTGGTGCAGATTGATTACCAAGTCAGGAAGGCCGGAACGTTCAATGTGCTGGATACCGGGCGGGTGATGAACTCGGTGGATATAAAAGGCCAGCTCGGTAGCGGCTACGAACTGGTGGAAGGCCAGTTGTGAGAATGAGGGAGCAGGTGGCGCCGGATTCGAACCGGATCATAACGGTCAGAAAGACCCTTAACCATTCCCATTGGAAACAACCACCCGCTGATGCTCAGTATAGCCCGTAGGCTGGGAAGAGCGCAGCGAAACCCGGCATAATCCCCCCTATGACCAACCGCATCACCATCGACTACAACAGCGGCGCCGTAAGGTACGCGCTCGACCGCCTCGCCAACGTTCTCGAACCCGGCGGCATGCGCGGCGTGTTCGGGGAAATCGGCGAGCAACTCGTGGAGTCGACCAAGCAGCGCTTTTCAACCAGCACCGCGCCAAACGGCACCCGCTGGCTGCCCAACAGTAGCCTGTAGGATGGGTAGAGCGCAGCGAAACCCATCACAAACCGCCCCATGCCCGACCGAATCGTCATCGAATACAACGGCGCCGCCGTAAGACACGCGCTCGACCGCCTCGCCAACACCCTCGAACCCGGCGACATGCGCGGCGTATTACGGGAAATCGGCGGGCGCCTGGTGGAGTCCACCAAGCAACGCTTTTCAACCAGCACCGCGCCCGACGGCGCCCGCTGGCTGCCCAACAGCGAGGCCACCTACCTCAACCATCTGACCGGCGACTCCACCGGAGACAAAGGCGCGCGCGGCAAACACTTCGGCAAGGATGGCCGGCTGAATGCCAGAGGCTCAACCCGCGCCATCAATAAAAAACCGCTGGTCGATACCGGCGATTTGCACGGCTCAATCACCTACCAGGTCGAAAGCGACAGCCTCCTCGTCGGCACCAACCACTTCGCTGGTAAATGGGACGCCGGCGCCGCCGTCCATCAATTCGGCTCCCGCGATGGCCGCATCCCGGCCCGCCCCTTCCTCGGCCTCTCCAGCGACGACGAGGAAACCATCCTGGACCTCCTCCGCCGCAACCTCGAAGAAGCCGTGTCCGGGTAACCCCCTCCCAAAATCGTTTGCATGGGGTGCAACTGAACGACCACCTACTGAAGTAGGTGGGTTCGCGCGGGTCGTAGGGGACTGAAGTCCACCCGCTTCGCTCCCCGCGCTAAAACCCGCCCCATCAACC
>WQUQ01000279.1 GCA_009782025.1 Desulfobulbus sp.
CGCGGCAATACCTACATCTCATCCATTGAGGCCCGCGGCCGGCTGGCCGAGCGTTTCGATCTGATTCCATCGACCGAGGATTCCGGCGGCCCGGCGCGCTACTGGCGCATCCCCGGCAGTGACACCCGGGTCGGCTTCATTTCGCCGCACAGCCACAATTTCTGCGACAGTTGCAACCGCGTGCGCATCACCGCTCGCGGCGAACTCTATCCTTGCCTCGGCCAGAACGATGCCGTCAATCTGATGACCATCCTGCGCGCCGGCGCTGATGACGAGACGCTGCGCCAGGCCATCGTCGGCAGCATGGGCATCAAGCCGCTTAGCCACGATTTCACGCAGCAGATGGAAGCGCCGCAGGTGGTGCGCTTCATGTCGATGACCGGCGGCTGAGCCGGCCATCCCCTAAAAGTGAGCTTGTCGCGCCGTATGACCGACTAAACCAGCCGCGCCAGCAAGCTTTCCTTGTCGCCGTACAGCAGATCGATCAGCGGAATCTCGGGCATCGTGTAGACGCCGGGTTTTTGCCTGAAGGTGGCTCTGGCGCAGGAGAGCATGATTTGCGCGGTCAGGGCCGGGTTGTTGATTTTCATGTTGAATTCAAACAACTGGTTGTCGGTTTTGCCGGAAACGCCTTTTCTGACGAGATTGACGCCATGGCCCATGTCGATGATCTCGTCGATGTTCTGCACGGCAATGACGTGCGTTTCATCGTGGCTGAAGTAGTCGTCGCTTTTGATCTTCTTGCTGACTTCCTCGATGTTCGCGCCCGGCGCCAGTTGGACGTAAACGACCCGCCGGTGAATGCTGGTGCCGAGCGGAATGGTCATCGACAGCGCATCGACGACGCCGGCGATGCTTTTGGCGGCGACGGAGTGCCCCATGCTCATGCCGGGGCCGAAGTTGGTGTAGGTCAGGCCCTTGGGCGCGCAGGCTTCGAGCAGGGTTCTGACGACGGAATCGCTGCCGGGATCCCAACCCGCGGAAATGATCGAGACGGCATTGTTGGCCTGGGCGACGGGCATGAGTTCCCGACGCAGATCGAGAAACGAGGTGTGGATGTCATAGCTGTCGACGGTATTGATGCCGAGCTTCAGATAGCGCTTGGCCTGCTCGGGCACGCTTCTCGTCGGCGTGCACAGCAGGGCCGCGTCGACCTTGCCGAGCTTCGAGATGTCGTCCGTGACGACGACATCTGCCAGTTCGCGCGGTTTTTCGCCGCCAGCCGTGCGCCGGACGACGCCGGCCAGTTCAAAATCCGGGCTGGCCTCGACGGCTTCGATGGCGTATTTGCCGATGTTGCCATAGCCGACGACGGCGATTCTCTTCTTGGACATGCGTTTCTCCGGTTGTCTAGGGTAAAAGGGGGTGCCAGTGTAAAACTTTTGCATTACGGCGGGTACTGTATTTTCACCCTTTGGCGGCAGTTCCCGGCACGCGGGTGAGTCTCCTCGGCATTCATGCCGGGGCTTCTCGCTTGCGCCGTGGTCAGCAGGCGGCGGCCCGGTTGTTGCAGTGCAGCGTGATTTCGTCGAGCCATTGTAGGAATATTGATGCTCTGCGCCGGTTTGGCGCGGGATGCGGGCATACGCTTTCCGCTGTGATACGGTTTGATGATCCCAGGCTGAGTCCGATGCCGGGTTGCTTGCCTCAACATGATTGTGCGAAGTTCCCACGAGGAGAAAAATATGTCGAATGAGTCCGTGCAGTTTTACTATCCGTCTGACGAGATCGTCAAAAATGCGGCGGTTTCCGGGATGGACGCCTACAAGGCGCTGTGCGCGGAAGCCGAGGCCGACTACGAAGGGTTCTGGGCCAAGCGCGCCCGCGAACTGATGACCTGGAAGCAACCCTTCACCCAGGTGCTCGACCAGTCCAATGCCCCGTTCTTCAAATGGTTTGCCGACGGCAAGCTGAACGTTTCGTACAACTGCCTCGATCGCCAGGTCGAAGCCGGCAAGGGCGACAAGGTCGCCATCATCTTCGAGGCCGACAATGGCGAAGTGACCAAGGTCACCTACAAGGAATTGCTGGTCAAGGTCTGCAAGATGGCCAACCTGTTGAAGGCCAAGGGCGTCAGGAAGGGCGATCGCGTCGTCATCTATCTGCCGATGACCATCGAAGGCGTCGTCGCCATGCAGGCTTGCGCCCGCATCGGCGCCATCCACTCGATCGTCTTCGGCGGTTTCTCGGCCCAGTCCCTGCATGACCGCATCAACGACGCCGGCGCCGTCATGCTCATCACCTCGGACGGCCAGTACCGCGGCGGCAAGGCCATTCCCTTGAAGCCGATCGCCGACGAAGCCTTTGCCATGGGCGGCTGCGAGTCGGCCAGGAACGTCATCGTATTCAAACGCACCGGCGCCGACGTCAACATGGTCGCCGGCCGCGACCTCTGGCTGCACGACGAACTGGCCGGCCAGCCGGAAACCTGCGAGCCGGAATGGGTCGACGCCGAGCACCCGCTGTTCCTGCTCTACACCTCCGGTTCCACCGGCAAACCGAAGGGCGTCCAGCACTCCACCGGCGGCTACCTGCTGCACGCCATCCTGACCATGCAGTACACCTTCGACATCAAGGACAGCGACATTTTCTGGTGTACCGCCGACATCGGCTGGGTCACCGGCCACACCTACATCACCTACGGCCCGCTGGCCTGCGGCGCGACCGAGATCGTTTTCGAGGGCGTGCCGACCTACCCGGACGCCGGACGTTTCTGGAAGATGATCCAGGATCACAAGGTCACGGTTTTCTACACCGCCCCGACCGCCATCCGCTCGCTCATCAAGGCGGCCGACACGAACCCGGCCGTGCATCCGAAGAGTTACAAGCTGTCGTCGCTGCGCATCCTCGGCTCGGTCGGCGAGCCGATCAACCCGGCCGCCTGGCTGTGGTACTACGACAATGTCGGCGGCGGCCGTTGTCCGATCGTCGATACCTTCTGGCAGACCGAGACCGGCGGCCACATGATTACCCCGCTGCCGGGCGCCACGCCGCTGGTGCCGGGTTCCTGCACGCTGCCCTTCCCCGGCATCCAGTTTGCCGTGGTCGATGAGACGGGGGCCGAGTTGCCGTGGGGCCAGGGCGGCATCCTGGTGTGCAAGAAGCCGTGGCCGTCGATGATCCGCACCATCTGGGGCGATCCAGATCGCTATGTGAAGTCCTATTTCCCGGCCGACTTCCAGGGCAAGCTGTACCTGGCGGGCGACGGCGCGATCCGTGACGCCAGCACCGGCTACTTCACCATCACCGGCCGTATCGACGACGTGCTGAACGTCTCCGGTCACCGCATGGGGACGATGGAAATCGAGTCCGCGCTGGTCGCCAATCCGCTCGTCGCCGAGGCCGCCGTCGTCGGCCGCCCGGACGACCTGACCGGCGAGGCCATCGTTGCCTTCGTGGTGTTGAAGGGCCAGCGCCCGACCGATCCAGAAGCGACCAAGAAGCTGGTCAAGGAGTTGCAGGACTGGGTGGGTCATGAGATCGGCCCGATCGCCAAGCCGAAGGACATCCGTTTCGGCGACAACCTGCCCAAGACCCGCTCCGGCAAGATCATGCGCCGCCTGTTGCGCGGCCTGGCCAAGGGCGAGGAGATGACGCAGGACACCTCGACGCTGGAGAACCCGGCGATTCTGGAACAGTTGCGCGGTTAATTCCATTTTAAAATCAGCCGAGGACGCGAAGGCGAAGCGCAGACAGTACGGTTGTACGGCAAGCGAAGCCGACAAAGTCATCGGTTGATTTGGCAATGGAAGCAGCGGCTTTGGTGGCCGCTGCCGCTGTCAGTACAAAGGGCAAGGAGGAGACGAGATGGCCGTCCCATGAGGCGGTCGCCCGTGTGGTCGTATGACTGCATCCAACAACGGCTGGCACGTTCGCGTGTCAGCCGTTGTCATTTTTCAGGTTCATGGAGAAATTGATGAAACGCGCCAACCATCCAGCACGACAGCGGCTCGCGGCGCTCGGGCTGCTGGCCATTCCGCTCCTGACCTATCCGCTGATCGCCTTGCCGGAAGGCGATCTGGCGCGGATTCCGCTGAGTTATCTCTACCTGTTCGGCATCTGGGCCGGGTTGATCGTCCTGGCGGCGCTGGTCGCCGAGCGGCAGGGGCGGAAGTAAGTGTTTCCCGGCTGGCTCGTCGCGCTGCTGGCGATCGCCTATCTCGCGCTGCTCTTTGCCATCGCGCGCTTCGGCGACGCCCGGGCGGACAACGGCCGTTCGATCATCAGCGCCAACATCTATGCCCTGTCGCTGGCGGTGTATTGCACCTCGTGGACTTTCTTCGGCAGCGTTGGCTCCGCGGCGGCAAACGGGTTTTTCTTTCTGACCATCTACCTCGGGCCAACGATGATGCTGCTCGGCGTCGGGGTCATCATCAAAATCATCCGCATCAGCAAGACCTACCGCATCACCTCGATTGCCGATTTCATTGCCTCGCGCTACGGCAAGAGTCCGTTGCTGGCCGGTCTCGTCACCGTCATCGCGGTGGTCGGCGTCATCCCCTACATCGCCCTGCAACTGAAGGCGATCGCCGCCAGCGTCGACGTGCTGCTCGCCGGCTCCGAACATGCCATCCGGGGCCTCGACTCGACCTTCCTGATTGCCGTCGTGCTGGCCTTGTTCACCCTCTTTTTCGGCGCCCGCCATCTCGACGCCGCCGAACGCCATGAAGGCATGGTGGTAGCGATTGCCTTTGAATCGGTGGTCAAGCTGATGGCTTTCATCGCCGTCGGCCTGTTTGTCACTTATGGCCTGTTCGATGGTTTTTCCGACCTGTTCGCCCGGGCCGCCGCCCATCCCGAACTGCAACGCCTGCTGCGCCATCATCCAGCCGGCGCCAGCCGGTGGGCGGCGCTGCTGCTGCTGTCCGGGCTGGCCATCATCTTGTTGCCGCGCCAGTTCCAGATCATCGTCGTCGAGAATGTCGACGAAGCGCACCTCAAACGCGCGGCCTGGCTGTTTCCGCTGTATCTGCTGCTCATCAACATCTTTGTGCTGCCCTTGGCCATCGGCGGCCTGCTGCATTACGACGCGCACGACATCAATCCCGAAACCTTCGTGCTGGCCTTGCCGCTTGCCCATGGCGCCGGGGCGCTGGCCTTGCTGGCTTTCATCGGCGGTCTGTCGGCGGCGACCGGGATGGTCATCGTCGAGACCATCGCCTTGTCGACGATGGTCTGCAACGATCTGGCGATGCCCTTGCTGCTGCGCTCGCCCTGGCTGCGGGCGGCCCGGCGGCAGAATCTGTTCCGTCTGCTGCTCGGCATCCGGCGGGCGGCCATCGGCTTGATTCTGCTGCTCGGTTACATCTACTTTCGCGCCGCCGGCGAAGCCTATGCTCTGGTCAGCATCGGGCTGATTTCCTTCGCCGCCGTCGCCCAGTTCGCGCCGGCGCTGTTCGGCGGCCTGTACTGGAAGCAAGGCACGCGGGCCGGAGCAGTGGCCGGCCTGGCGGCGGGTTTCGCCATCTGGCTATATACGCTGCTGCTGCCGTCTTTTGCCAAATCCGGCTGGATCGGTCAGGGTTTCGTCGAGCAGGGCCTGTTCGGGCTATCGTGGCTGCGGGCGCAGGCCCTGTTTGGCCTGACCGGCCTGGACGAGATTTCACACTGCCTGTGGTGGAGCCTGCTGGCCAACATCGCCTGCTACGTCGCGGTTTCGCTGAGCGCCAAGCCCGATGTCATAACCGCCCAGCAGGCCGAGCGCTTCGTCGATATTTTCCGCCGCGATGGGCGTGATGCCGACGCCCGCTTGTGGCGCGGCAAAACCTCGCTCGGGGCCGTGGTCGATCTGCTCGAACGCTTTCTCGGCGCGGTCCACGCCGAGCAGCAACTGGCCGCCCACGCCCGGGCGGGCGCGCTGCGCGACTGGCGAGAACTGCCGGCCGATGCCGCCTTCGTCCATTTCGCCGAAACCGAACTGGCCGGAGCCATCGGCTCGGCCAGCGCCAAGGCCATGGTGGCTTCGGTGGTGCAGGAGGAAGAGCTGGGACTGGAGGAGGTGCTCGACATTCTCGACGAAGCGACCCAGGTGCGCGCCTACAGCCGCGAGCTGGAGGCCAAGCAGCGGGAACTGGAGGCGGCGACGGCGGAACTGCGGGCGGCCAACGACCGCTTGCGCGAGCTGGATTTGCTGAAAAACGACTTCATCTCGACCGTGACCCATGAACTGCGCACGCCGCTGACCTCGATCCGCGCGCTGTCCGAGATGCTGCACGCGGATCCGGATGTCGAAGCGAACGACCGCCAGCGTTTTCTCGCCATCATCGTTCATGAGGCCGAACGCCTGACCCGCCTCATCAACCAGGTGCTCGACATGGCCAAACTCGAATCCGGCCGCGCCGAATGGGCTACCGGCGCGGTCGATATTGGCGAGGTGGCGCGCGAGGCGATGGATTCGCTCGGCCAGTTATTCCGCGACAAAGGCGTGGCGCTGGCCAGCGAGATACCGGAACACGGCCCGGTCGTGCTGGCCGACCGCGATCGGCTGATGCAGGTGACGATCAACCTGCTGTCGAACGCCGTCAAATTCGCGCCCGACCGCGACGGCCGGGTGCGCGTCACGGTCGGCGTCGAAGACGGGCGGGCGCGGGTGGCGGTGGCCGACAACGGCCCCGGCCTGACGGCGGCGGAATGCGGCATCGTTTTTGAAAAATTCCGCCAGGGCGGCAACACGCTGACCGCCAAGCCGCAGGGGACGGGCCTCGGCCTGCCCATCAGCCGGCAGATCGTCGAGTATTTTGGTGGTAACCTGTGGGTCGAAAGTCGGCCTGGCGCGGGCGCCTGTTTCATCTTCACGGTGCCCATGCCGACGCCACAACAATAGTTCCATTTTTAAATCAGCCGAGGACGCGAAGGCGAAGCGCAGACAGTACGGTTGTACGGCAAGCGAAGCCGACAAAGTCATCGGTTGATTTGGAAATGGAATAACGAGGAGACTTGAGCGATGGCGCACAAGATTCTGATTGTCGACGATGAACCCAATATCGTCGTGTCGCTGGAATTTCTGTTGAAAAAAGAAGGGTTTGAAGTCGCCGCCGCCACTGACGGCGAGGAGGCGCTGACTCAGGTCGCCGCCTTCGACCCCGATCTGCTGCTGCTCGACGTGATGATGCCGAAGAAATCCGGCTTCGAGGTCTGCGAAACCCTGCGCGCCGACCCGCGTCGCGCCGACCTGTTGATCCTGATGCTGACCGCCAAGGGCCGCGACACCGAGGTCGCCAAGGGCCTGGCCATCGGCGCCGATGTTTACATGACCAAGCCGTTCTCGACCAAGGCCCTGGTCGCCAAGGTCAAGGAACTGCTCGGCATCGCCTGATGCCGGCGCGTTGCCCGCCACGGGCTGGCGGCGCGCTTTTCGATTGAGGTCATGCCATGAAGGCCAAACACCGTTTTCTGCTCGCCGTTGCCGTTCTTGGCCTGTTGATGACCGGGCCGTTCGTCGTCAGCGCGCTGCTCGTCTGGCTCGACATGAAGGAGGCCGAGCGCAGGATGCTCGCCGAATTGCTGCTGTCCCGCCTGCAAGTGGGCACGATGATGACCCTGGTCGGCTTCGCCATCGGCGTCGGCCTGTTGCACAAGCTGTTCAGGCAATATGTCGAAGGGCTGCTGCGCATGGCCGAGACCTTGCGCCTGATGCTCGGCGCCAATCGCAATTTCCGCGTCAGCCCCGGCGGGCCGCCGGAGGTGCGGCAACTGGCCATCGCCGCCAACGATCTGGCGACGCAGCGCGATGCGCTGATGGATGATGTCGCGGCCCAGATCGCCCAGGCCAAGGCGTCGGTCGAGGAGGAGAAGAACCGCCTCGCCGCGCTGATGTCGGAACTGGCCCAGGCCGTGGTGGTGTGCAATCTCGATGGCCGCATCCTGCTCTACAACAACCGCGCTCGCCTGCAATTCAAGGCGCTGGCGCAGGGGCCGACCTCGGTCGCGGGCGGGGCGCTGATCGGGCTGGGACGCTCGATTCATTCGATTCTGGAAAAAAGCCAGGTCGAGCATGCGCTGGAAGTCATCCGCCAGCGTCTGGCGGCCAGCCAGACGGCGCTGGCCAGTTTCGTCACCAGCACGCGCGGCGGCCAGTTGCTGCGCGCCCAGATGGTGCCGGTGCTGGCGGCCGGCGGCGAGAGCGAAACCAGCCTGACGGGCTACGTGCTGACGATCGAGAACATCACCCGCAACATCGAGCAGGAGGCCCGCCGCGACCAGGCGCTGCTGGCGCTGACCGAGGGCAGCCGGGCGGCGCTGGGCAGCATCCGCGCCGCGGTCGGCAACCTGGCCGACTACCCGGATATGGAAGCGGCGTTGCGTGAACGCTTTGTCGGCGTCATCGCCGACGAAGCCGGCAAAATGAGCCAGAGCCTCGACCGGACGCTGGCCGATTTCTCCGATTCGCTGAAAACGCGCTGGCCGCTGGAGGATGTGCTCGGTATCGACCTCATCGCCGTCGCCCGGCGGCGCATCGGCGACAAGCTCAATCTGCCGACGAAAACCGAGGAACTCGACGATGCCCTGTGGATCAAGGCCGACAGTTTCTCGCTGGTGTTCGCCCTGACTTTTCTCGCCGGCAAGTTGCAGGATCACTACGCGCCGCGCGAACTGCGCTTTCGCCTGACGGCGGCGGACAAGCTGGCCTACCTCGACCTGATCTGGGCCGGCCCGGCGATGTCCGCCGAAACCTTCTCCACCTGGGAACTGGACAACATGCAGATCGGCAGCGAAAGCTCGCCGCTGTCGCTGCGCGAAGTCATCGACCGGCATGGCGGCGAAGTCTGGTATCAGCGCGAGAAGGCGGCGCACCGCGCCTTCTTCCGTTTCGTGCTGCCGCTGACGACGCCGGAGATCGGGAGCGAGGCGGAAGATCGCCAGCGCAATACAGATCGACCCGCCGGCCGGCCGGAATACTACGATTTCGACCTGTTCAACTTCGCCGACCCATCCATCGACCTCGACCGCAAACTCTGCGAACTGACCTACACCGTGTTCGATACCGAGACCACCGGCCTGGAACCCTCGAAAGGCGACGAAATCATCCAGATCGGCGCCGCCCGCATCGTCAACAACCGCCTGCTGCGCCAGGAGGTGTTCGACCAGATCGTCGATCCCGAAAGACCGCTCAAGCCGGAGTCGATCCCGATCCACGGCATCACCGAGGACATGGTGCGCGGCAAGCCGAATATCGACATCGTCCTGCCGGCCTTCCACGAATTCTGCGAAGACACCGTGCTGATCGCCCACAACGCCGCCTTCGACATGCGCTTTCTGCAACTGAAGGAGGAGCGCACCGGCTTCTCTTTCGCCCAGCCGGTGCTCGATACCCTGCTGCTATCGGCGGTGGCGCACCCGAATCAGGAATCGCACAAACTCGACGCCATTGCCGAGCGCCTGGGCGTGCATATCGGCGCCCGCCACAACGCGCTGGAAGACGCCCTGGCCACCGGCGAGGTTTTTCTCAAGCTGTTGCCCTTGCTGGAAGAAAAAGGCATCGTCACCGTCCGTCAGGCGCTGGAAGCCTCGGAGAAAACCTATTTCGCGCGGGTCAAGTATTAGAGC
>WQUQ01000280.1 GCA_009782025.1 Desulfobulbus sp.
AATTCGCCGGGGCTGTCGCTGGCGTAGGGGTCGATGAGCGTTTCTTCGCCGGCGTCGACGCGCTCGCAGAAATCATCGTAGGCGGCGAACAGGGCGGCTTCCCAGTCGGCGACGGTCAGCCCGGAGTGCAGCGCCGGGGTGCCGTCGGCTTCGCCGTTCAGCATGTCGAGCTTGTGGGCGAATTCGTGGATGACGACGTTGTAGCCGTCGCCGGCCAGTTGCACGTCGCGCCAGGAGACGAGCAGCGGGCCGCCCGGCCAGGCTTCGCCGGCGAGCACATCGTCGTATTCGTGGACGACGCCATCTTCGTCGTGGATTTCTCGCGGCACGACGAATTCGTCCGGGTAGACGATGATGCCGACCCAGTCGCCGTAAGCGGCCAGGCCCAGGTTGAGGATCGGCAGGCAGCCCTGGGCGGCGATGGCGACGCAGATGTCGTCGTTGAGTTCGAGGCCGCCGACGGTGGCGAATTCCTTTTCGTCGAGAAAGGCTTCGGCCAGTTCCTTGAGGCGCTGGCGCTCGGCGTCGTCGAGGGCGGCGAGAAAAGGCAGGCGGCTGACGGTGCGTTGCCACAGGTCGTCGGGAATCGGTTGCGGCCGGTCGCCGCGCAGCCAGGCGAGCAGTCCCATCACGTCGACAGGCGGCAGGAGATCGAGTGTTTCGGCATGGTCGGCGGATTATGCCGGATTGTGCCCCGAGCGCCGATGGCGAAACCGGCACGACGGCCCTTGCCGTTATAATCGCCGCCCATGGTTTCCGTCGTTCATTCCGTCGCTTCGCAGAGCGATTTCGAGCAGTTCCTCGCCACGCTGGCGGCCGGCTTGCCGGCCGAGGATGCGGCGGCGCTGAGGCGTGCCGTCGAGACGGCCTGGCAGAGTTACGGCGAGCGCACGCTGGGCAGCGGCGAGCGCATCTGGTCGCATGCCCTGGGCATGGCGGTGATCGTCGCCGGCTTGAAGCTCGATGTCGAGTCGCGGATGGCGGCGCTGCTGTTCGCCATGCCGTCGATGGAAGAGCACGCCATCGCCCGCATCGGGGAACAGTTCGGCGCGCCGGCGGCGCATCTGGTCAGCGGTATTTCCCGCTTGCACAAGCTGCACCCGGTCACCCGCAGCTTCGCCGCGACCCGCATCGAGGCCAGCGCGGCCAATCCAGAAGAAATGAAGGTGCAGGTCGAAGTGCTGCGCAAGATGCTGCTGGCGATGGTCGAGGACATCCGCGTGGTGCTGCTGCGCCTGGCCAGCCGGACGCAGACGCTGCGCTATTACGCGGCCCATGCCGATGATCCCGACGGGCTACGCGCCCAGATGGCGCGCGAGACGCTGGAACTCTACTCGCCGCTGGCCAACCGGCTCGGGGTCTGGGAACTGAAATGGGAACTGGAGGATTTGTCCTTCCGCTTCCTGCATCCCGAGACTTACCGCAAGATCGCCAGGATGCTCGACGAGAAACGCAGCGAGCGCGAGCAGTTCATCGCCGAGGCGATCGCCCGGGTGCGCCGGGAACTGGCGGCGGCGGGCGTCAAAAACCCCGATGTCTCCGGCCGGCCCAAGCACATCTACAGCATCTGGAACAAGATGCGCAAAAAGGGCGTCGAGTTTTCCGAGGTCTATGACCTGCGCGCCCTGCGCATCATCGTCGATGACCTCAAGGACTGCTACACGGCGCTCGGCATCGTGCATGACCTGTGGTCGCCGATCCCGCGCGAATTCGACGATTACATCTCCAATCCCAAGGACAATCACTACCGCTCGCTGCATACCGCCGTGCGCTGCCCCGACGGGCGCGGTCTGGAAATCCAGATCCGCACCTGGGAGATGCACCACCACGCCGAACTCGGCGTCGCCGCCCACTGGCGTTACAAGGAAGGCGGCCAGCGCGCGCAGGAGGACGATTACGACGAGAAAATCGCCTGGCTGCGCCAACTGCTGACCTGGAAGAACGAAGTCACCGATAGTTCCGACTGGGTTGCCCACTACAAACAGGCGGCGCTGGATGAAACCATCTACGTCATCACGCCGCAGGGCAAGGTGGTCGACCTGCCGCAGGGCGCCACGCCCGTGGACTTCGCCTACCGCGTGCATACCGATCTCGGCCACCGCTGCCGTGGCGCCAAGGTCGGCGGCCAACTGATACCGCTCAACACCGCGCTGGAAACCGGGCAGGAAGTCGAAATCGTCGCCGCCAAAACGGGCGGCCCCTCGCGCGATTGGCTCAATCCGGCGCTCGGCTACATCCACACCAAAAGCGCGCGAACCAAGGTGCGCGCCTGGTTCGCCAACCTGGCCCTGGAAGAAACCCTGAGCGAAGGGCGAGCGCTGA
Source organism: Desulfobulbus sp. (assembly GCA_009782025.1). Taxonomy (GTDB): domain Bacteria; phylum Pseudomonadota; class Gammaproteobacteria; order Burkholderiales; family Rhodocyclaceae; genus Azonexus. Next base: position 2,323 of record WQUQ01000280.1, read on the forward strand.
TCGCCAAGGAATTGCAGCGCGCCGGCCAGACCGCCGCCAACATCGACGAACTGGCGCAGAAACTCGGCTTCGCGCGCGCCGACGACCTGTACATCGCCGCCGCCCGTGGCGATCTCAACCAGCGGCAATTCCAGGCCACGGCGCGCGGCGGCGAAATGCCCGGCGAAGCGGAGCCGCCCGACGAAGTCGTGGCCCGGCCGAGCAAGCCGGTCAAAGGCAACCAGGGCATCCTCATCGTCGGCGTCGATAAACTGCTGACCCAGCTCGCCCGCTGCTGCAAACCCGCGCCGCCGGACGACATCCAGGGCTTCGTCACCCGCGGCAAAGGCATTTCCGTGCACCGCACCGACTGCCCCAATTTCGCCAACCTCGCCGCCCTGCACCCCGAGCGCGTCATCGAAACCGGCTGGGGAACCCAGACCACCGGCGTTTTCGCCACCGACATCATCGTCGACGCGCACGACCGCCAGGGCCTGCTGCGCGACATTTCGGAAATCTTCACCCGCGAAAAACTCAACGTCGTCGGCGTCAACACCCAGTCGAAACAGGGCAAGGCGCACATGAGCTTCACCGTCGAGGTCGCCAACCTGCACCATTTGCAGCGCACGCTGACGCTGATCCACGAGGTCGACGGCGTGGTTGGGGTACGGCGGGCGTAGCCGCAAGGGCGATAGAGGAACCAGGGCAATCGCATGAATCTGATTGTCATGACGAAAGGTTGTGCGCAGGCACAACGTCAACTCCCTCTCCCCGCTTGGCGGGGAGAGGGAGCGCTCCCGGCCTTTGCCGAAGCAATGTCGATGGCGTTCATGCATTTGCCCTGATAGAGGAACCATGCATCGCATCGGGATTGCGTCACAGCGGTTAAAATTATTGATCCAGATTTTTCCGCCCTGCCCGAACCATGCCCAATCCGATCAAACGTACCGTTTTTTTCATCTCCGACGGCACCGGCCTGACCGCCGAGGCGCTGGGACACAGCCTGTTGACGCAGTTCGAGCATGTCGAGTTCAAGGAGATTCGCATCCCCTTCCTCGACAGCATCGAGCAGGCCCAGGATGCCGTGTCGCGCATCAATGCCCAGGGCGAGGCCGATGGCATGCGGCCGATCGTGTTCACGACGCTGGTCGATCAGGCGCTGGCGGCCGTCGTTCACCAGGCCGATGCCTTCTCCCTGTCCTACTTCGAAACCTACC
>WQUQ01000281.1 GCA_009782025.1 Desulfobulbus sp.
GCCATCGCCTTCCTGAAAGCCGCCGCGGCGCTGCCGCCGGTGGCGGCGCATGGCGAGGTGCTGCTCTACGACCCGGTGCCGATGCGCATGGCACGCCTCGCCAACCTCGAACGCGGCCAGTTGCTCGCCGAATCAGCCTCGCGTCCGGCCTTGCAGGCTTTTCTGCCGCACTGGCGGGAAGCCATCGAGAGCCTCAAGGCGCCGGCGCGGCTGCGCTGGCATCTTGAGGTTGATCCGCTGGAGTTTTGAGCAGCCAGACCAAGGCCAGCAACTGACCGCCGGCCAGACTGAAGAAAGCGATGCGGTAAGCCGCGGTGATGTCCCAGCCATTGCCGCGCAGGGCGTCGATGAGGACGCCAAGCCCCCATTGCAGGCCGAAGGCGCCAGTGAAAACAAGCAGGTTGAGAGCCGTATTGGCGCGCCCCGAGAGGGCAGGAGGAAAGGCCCGGGCGACCAGCGAATAGCCGATGTTGGACAGCGAGAAGCAAGCGCCGAGCGCCGGCCACAGCCAGGCGCCAGCGCTGCGGGGGAAGACGCAGATCAGGGCGAAGGCGATGCAGGCGACGATCATCGCCCGGCGATACACCGTGTCCAGCGACACGCCGCGACGCACCAGCGCGGTGGCGAAAAAGCCCATGAAGAGAAAACCGCCGAGCATGCAGATGCCCATCCCGGTCAGGCGGGCGGCGACCGCGGGCGCGTCGAGACCTTCCATGACGTTCATCCAGCGCGAGGCCCACAAGCCTTGCACGGCCATGAAGCCGCCCACGATCCAGAAACCCGCCGGGCCATAGATCCAGAAATGGCGGCTGGAAAAAATATGACGCACGCCGGCCAGTTGCCGGCGCAGTCCGTCGCCCCCGCCGGCCTGCGGTTTTTCCGGCGCGAAGCGCCAGAGCGCGAAAGAAACAACGACGGTCACGGCGGCCAGGGCCAGCATGATGTCGCGCCAGCCGACGAGACCCAGTGCAAGTTCCAGCGGCTTGGCGGCGGTCAGCGCGCCGAGGCCGCCGGCGGCCATGATCCAGCCGGTCAGCGAGGCTTGCCGCTCGGGTTGAAACCACTGGCTGAACGCCTTGAACGACGCCATCAGGCAGGCGGCGACGCCGAGGCCGATCAAGGCGCGGCCGCCGGTCAGTCCGAGCAGCGTCTCGGCCAGCGCGAACATGCCGGCCCCGGCGGCGGCGATCAACAACAGCACGGCCTCGACCCGGCGCGGCCCGAAGCGGTCGAGCAGCATGCCGAGCGGCAACTGGGCCGCGCCAAAAGCGAGAAAATAAGCACTGGTCAACAGACCGAGCGCATGGTCGGGCAGGTGCAATTCATGGGCGATGACCGGCCCGAGCACGGCATTGACCGTGCGGTACAGGTAGGACAGAAAATAACCGGCGGCAAAAGGCAGGAACAGCCTCACAAGCAGGCGGCGCAAGTCGGGATTCAAACGGACTCCGGTTTCACGTGGAACGCGGGTGGCGGCGAAGTGGAGAGTGAAGCAGCGGCTTCGCGCCGCAGCCAGAGCAGGCGTTGCTCGATCTTGTTGCGCCAATGGGCGGCGATGCCCGCACTGGCCGCCAGCCGCGCCAGAGCATCGGGGTCGGGGCGATGCTGCGCCCACAACGTCATGGCGTCGGCCAGAGTCGGGTTGGCGCTGGCCGCTTGTTCCAGCAGCAATTCGTCGCCCGGCATGACTTCGCCCGGCGTCAGCACCCGCCAGTACCAGCCGCTCAGGCGCTGTTCGCCGATGAAAGCGGCCATGCCGTCGCAGCCGAAGCGTTCGTCGATCTTCCAGCACGGCGTGCGCGGCTGGCAGATTTGCAGCCGGGCCGCGCCGAGGCGCCAGATGTCGCCGACTCGCACCCTGCTTTCGTCGAGTTCAGCGCTCGAAAGATTTTCGCCCATCGCGCCGGGGAGCAATTGCCCGGCGGCTTCGGGAAAACGCTCGGCCAGGCGGGCGTAATGGCTGGCCGGATAAAGATGCACGGCCTTCTCCGGGCCGCCATGCGCGCGCCGGTCGGCTTGCTGGTCGCCGCTGAAGCCCTCCAGGCCGAGCAGCAGCCGTTCGCTGACCGCGTGCTTGTAAATGCCGGTCGGGCGGCCGGATTCGGGCAGCGGCCGGATACCGCCGATGAACAGGGAGACTGTCGCCAAGCGCCTTAAACCCGAACGCCGACGCCCATGACGTTGCCGTAGGTGGTGGTCAGCGTGCGCAGCACGCTGACGCCGGCTTCGAGCAGCAGCATGAACAGGTCGCGCTCGGAGTACAGGCAGACCGGTTCGTCGATCTCGTACCTGGCGGCGAGCGCCGGCGACAGATGGGCGAAGCGCTCGCCGATGGGCCGATCCCGGCCGGAATAGCCGTCGCTCAGTTCGGAATGCAAGCCGAGGAGGGAGAGATACAGCTTGCCGCCAATCCGCAGGTGCCGCAGCAACTGGCGGATGGCGGCGCACCCTTGATGGTAAGGCAGTTGCGATAGACCCCGGCGGAGAAAGATGATGTCATGCGGATCGCCGGGCAGATCGGCCGGTAAGTCGTTCAATGCGCAGGGGAAAAAGCGGATGTTGTCCTGCATGCCGTCGGCCAGCGCCCGGTTCTCCACTTCGAGCTGACGGCCCGGCTGGTCGCCGACAAAGACGCTGGCGCCGAGGCGGGCGAACTGAATGGCCAGTTCGCAGCGCCCCGCTGGAAAAACCAGCACCGACACGCGCTGGTCGATGCGCTGGCGCTTGACACACTCCTCCAGCGCCAGACGCTCGTTCTCGTCCTGATAACTGGCGGCGGGTTTGGCGCTAAGATGGTCGTCCATGGTTGCTCCTCTCTGCGGTTCCTTCCATTCTGCATGAAGGGCGGGGGTTGTGACAACCGATCGAACTTCACCAGGAGAGAGTTCATGATCGTGACATTCACTTCCAGCGAAACCGGGGAACTGCTGATGTTCGCCGAGACGGCGCGCACCATCCTCCAGGCGCTGGGCAAGGAAACGACCGCCCGCGGCGCGTTTACGCAAGGCGAGATGGCTTCCGCCGCTGCCGCGCTGCGCCAGGCGGTAGCGCGGGCGGCGGCGGAGGAAGGTGGCGGCAAGGATGAGGAAGAAGAGGAAAAAGGGGCCGGCAAAGAGCCGGTCATCACCCTCGGCCAGCGCGCCTGGCCATTCATCGAGATGCTCGAACGCACCGGGCGCAGCGGGCCAAAAGCCCATATCGTCTGGCAGGCGGCCGCCGATTTCTGAGCAGCGGCGGGTTCAAAAAAGCTCGACGTATGACGATGCTACAAGTCAGGACAGATTACTTGCCTCCTACATTGCCATGGATTTGCTCTTGACATGCTCGGCACACTCTGGTGGAGTCATGCCTCTGTCGTGACGAGATGCTGGATGAAAACAATTTTTGGGAGAGGTGCGGTGGGGGAGAAGTTTAAGGAACCCCTGAACAAAAACAACCTCAAGCACACTCACCCAAGCCGGCGATTTTGAGCGTTTCGAGCCGACCCGGAAAGTGAAAATTCCCGCCTTTTCGCT
>WQUQ01000282.1 GCA_009782025.1 Desulfobulbus sp.
GTGATCCAGTTCTTCGATCCGCGGTTGTATTCGAGGCCAAGCTTGGTTCTCGACGGCAGGTCGTAGCGCAGGCCGAGATAAATGGCGCCGCCGGTCTTGCTGTCGTTGGGGCCCATGTCGCCGGTCATCATGCCCATGAGATCGCCGGTCATCAGGCCGAGACCCATGAAGTTGCGATTGCTGTTCGGGTGCGTCTTGCTCATGGCGATGTCGGCGAACCAGTTCAGGTTGCCTGGCCCAACGCCCTTGATGAGGCCGATGGCGCCGGCGCCGAACCAGTCGATGTCGCCGACATTGGTGGTCGGCCCCATGTTCATGCCCCAGGACGAGGCGTAGAGCGAGGGCGAATCGAAGATGTTCATGCCGCGGTTGTATTGCATGTAAACGCGCAGCGCATCGGTATCGATCGGCACGACCTGGAGACCGACCATGTCGGTATCCTTGAGCGAGTTGGTCAGCTGGGAGCGGAAGCCGCTCTCGTAGCCGCGGCCGTAACAGACCTTGGCGAAGGCGCCGGGCAGCGCGTCGATGTCCGGCGCCCAGCCCAGGGTCACGCCGTCGAAGGCGTAATCGACCAGCAGAGCCGGCACGCCGCCAGTGCCTGGGCGCGGTTCATTCTGGGAGAGGTTGCGCGGTTGGCCGCCGGTGGACGGGCGGCGGCCAATCGAGAACCAGATGTTTTCATCGGCGATGTTGTTCCATGTGGCGTACAGGCGGTCGACGTTGAGATAGTTGCTCGATGGAACATGACCCAGCGTGCCGTCGAATACCCCCATGCGGTCGGCGAAATAGCCGGCGTTGGTCGCCGAATCGTTGTCGTTGCCCCAGGTCTTGTACATCAGCAGGCGAGCGGTAACCGAGATGCTCTCGGTGGCCTTGGCGTTCAGGTTGAGGCCGAAGCGATTGGTGTACATCGCGGTGTTCTTCGGTTTATAGGACGGCATCATCACTGGAGCGCCAGTGGCTGGATCCATCCCCATGAAGGCTTTGGTCTTGCCGGACAGGTAGTCGTAGCGGAACTGGTAGTCGCCGCCGATGGTGAGCCACTTGTCGAGCGACTTGTCCTCATTGCGCTTGACCTTCTCCTTGACTTCGTCGACGGCGGCGACGGCCTCCTTGCTCGCTTGCTGGCTGGCCTGAACCTGGGTTTTGAGTTGCTCCAGTTGCTGGGTCAAGACTTCGATTTTCTTGAGCAGTTCGGCGTTGTCCGCCGCCTGGGCGGCGACCGGCATGAACAGGCTGGCGATCAGGCCGGTCAGCAGGCGGCGTGTAAAGTGTTTGCGTTGCATGATATTTCCCCCGAGGTAAAAAATGGTCTGCGGGTCACGGCGCCTTTGGGGCCGCGGCGACTTTGGTCTCGTCCTCTTCCCAGCCGGTGATCATTCCCTTGATGTGGGCAAACACGGTGTGACCGGCGGTGGTCAGGTAGACGTGGACAAAGAAGAAGGTGGCGATCAGGTAGGCGGCGAACAGATGCAGGATGGCCACCCACTTGAGCGACAGGAATTGAGCGATGCCAAGCTGCCCCCAGTCGCCGTAGAACAGGTAGAGCACGCCGGTGATCCAGATCAGCGGCAGCATGAAAACCAGCACCACGAGATAGGCCAGGCGTTGCAGCGGATTGTGCTTCTGGGTCGCGGTCTTGCGGAACGGATTTGGCGAATGGGTAAAGATGCCGACCGCGTAGTACCAGACCATCGAATCGACATTCTTCAGCGAGGGCCGGTATTGCCGCCATTCACCGGTCGTGATTTGCCAGAAGAGGGTGAAGACCCAGAGGGTGAACAGGATCCACGCGAAAGTACTATGCCAATGCACGGCTCTCTCGAAACCGAGCAGCGAATAGACGCCGTGGATTTCAAAGCCGGTAATCATCATGCAGATGATCAGCAGCGCCTGCGACCAGTGCCAGAAGCGCTCGTAACGCTTATAGATGTAGATGCGCTCGTGACTCATTTCGTCTTCTCCTTGTTGCGCGTTGCAATACGGATTCCGCCGTGGATCAGACTGCCGCCGAGGGCGCCGACGACCATCAGGCCGCCGAGCCAGTCGAGCCAGCGCAGCCTGTCGCGTCCGGGCATGTAGACGCCGGTAATCTCGTGCAGCCGGCCCTCCTCGCCCCGCATATGGCATTCCTGGCAAGGCACGGCTTTTTCCTTGGGGGCGACCATGTGGGTGATGAGCCACCCGCCGCGCGTCTCGACGAAGTCGTATTTGCCCGAGAAGGGCCTGCCCGCGGCAGCCATGCCGGCGGCGATGGCCTTGCCCCAGTCGAGATTGGTCCAGAAGGCGGTATCGTCGTTGCCGACCAGATGGGTGACGACCAGCATATTGGTTTCGGCGTCGTAGGGTTGTTTGCCCTTGAAGAGCTTGATCGGCCAGATCATCGACTTGCCGTCGTCGGGGCTGCCTTCGAGCTTGTTGATGTAGATCGGCTCATTGGCTTTGTCGATCTTGTCGTCGGCGAGGGTGTAATCAACCCGGCCGTTGAACCAGATGTATTCGGGACGGACGTTCTCGCCGTAGACGAAGTCACCCTTGAGGCCGGTATAGATCAGGTGGCCGTCCTCGTTCTTGATTTCCAGCGGCTTGCCGTTCTCGCCGCGCTTGCCGGCGGTGGACCAGTCCCACGACATCTTGGTCGGCACGTCGCCGCGGGCGAAGGTCGGGATGTGGCAGGTCTGACAGGCAACTTTCCTGGCGTGTTCATTCAGCCTGGCCTCCTGCTTGTGCGGCGTCTGGCCGTGGCAGGACTGGCAGGTGGCGGGGTTGCCGGTATCCGCGCTGTCGCCGCGCATGTGGGCGCTACCCCTGTCCATCGCCGTCGGCGCGTAGCGGCTGCCGGGCACCTGGTGGCCACTGGTCTGGTGGCAGGTGGTGCAGGTGAAGTTGCCGCCATCGGCCGACATGTGGACATCGAGGTCCTTGTCCGGGTTCTCCAGCGAGGTGTCGAGGTCGCCGTGCTTGACGCCATCGCCGCCGCCGCCGTTGAAGTGGCAGGTGGTGCCGCAGGTCTGGCGACGGGTTTTGCCGATCTTCTGGGCGATTTCGCTCAGATTGATGCCGCGCACGATCTTGCCGGAGCCAGGCGGATATTCGGTATCCACGGTCACCGGACTGCCGTAGAAGCCGATGGGCTTCTTGTACCTGCCGGTCTGGTCATGACAAACGAGACAATCGACGTTGGTCTCGGAGGTCATGTCGAAATTCCGGTCGAAATTCTGGTCCTTCGTGCTGTAGCCGATGTGGCAGGTGGCGCACTGGGCGTAATTGGACGCCGTGGACGTACAGAAGTTGTTGATGAGGTGCCTCTTGCCGAGCAACTGACCGGTTTCCGGGTTGCGGTATTCCCAGGTCCAGTGCTTGGTCAGGTGAATCTGCTTGGCCGCCTCGGTATGGCAAGACAGGCAGGCCTTGGTGACTTCCGGGCCGGAATTGAAGGTCCGTTGCAGTTCCTTGAATTTGCTGTGGTCCGCGGTGGACTTCAGCAACCTGGATTGATCCG
>WQUQ01000283.1 GCA_009782025.1 Desulfobulbus sp.
GAGCGAAGCGTAGTCGCAGAATCCACGAGCCGCATGGATGCTGCGACTACGCGCAGCATGACGTAGCGGGAATGTTCAATGCTTAATTGCCGGATCAATAAACCACTTGATAATGATGTTGCCGGTAGTATTATTTTGCCCATGAACACCGCAATGAAACTTTTCAAGGCAATGCAGGCCAACCCAAGGGATTGGCGCATTGAGCAACTGCAAACCGTTGCCCGCCAGCATGGCGTCATGTGGCGGCAAAAGGGGACAAGCCATTGCGTTTTTGTTTGGGCTGACGGACGCACCCTGCCGGTTCCGGCGCATCGTCCGATCAATCCGGTCTATGTTCGCCAGTTCGTGAATTTGATGAAAGGGGCCTGAGACATGAGAAACCTTGACGATTACCCGTTTGAAATTCGTCCGCTTTCGGCTGACGACGGCGGCGGTTTTCTGATTACCTATCCCGATTTCAATGTCTGCATGTCCGACGGTGAAACGGTGGCCGAGGCCATCGCCAATGGTCGCGATGCGCTGATCGGTACCATCGCCGCGCTGGAAGAAGCCGGTCATCCCGTGCCATCCCCCAATAGCGGCGGCGTGGCGTCCGGGAAATTCGTGGCCCGTGTGCCGAAGAGCCTGCATGCGGCGCTGGCGGCGCGCGCCAAGGCAGAGGGAGTGTCTCTCAACGCGCTGGTGCTGACCTTCATGGCCGAGGGTATGGGGCGCGCTCATCACATCAGCGCCTGACTCAATGACACCTCGTTCAGGCACAGCGACAGCGCGCCTCGATCGCCGCTTCGATGTCGGCTGTGCTGGCGGCGTCCGTGACAACGGCCCGGCCGATCCGCTCCAGCAGCACCAGGCGCAACTGGCCGTCCTGCACCTTCTTGTCATGGCGCATCAACTCGAGATAGCGCGCCGCGCCCAAGGCCGGCGCCTGTACCGGCAAGCCGGCGCGGACGAAAAGCCGCTCGATGCGCTGCACGTCGCCCGCCATCAGCCACCCCAGACGCGCCGAGAGTTCGGCGGCGATCAAGGTGCCCGCCGCCACCGCCTCGCCATGCAGCCATTCGCCGTAGCCGAGGCCGGTTTCAATGGCATGGCCAAAGGTATGGCCGAGATTCAACAGCGCCCGTTCGCCCGTTTCGCGTTCGTCGGCGGCGACGACCTCGGCCTTGTTGGCGCAGGAGCGGGCCACGGCAGTCGCCAGCGCCGCCTTGTCGCGGGCCAGCAGGGCGGCGAGATTGTTTTCCAGCCAGACGAAGAAATCGGGATCGCGGATCAGGCCGTACTTGATGACTTCGGCCAGACCCGCCGCCAGTTCGCGCTCCGCCAGGGTATCGAGCGTGGAGAGATCGGCCAGCACCAGACGCGGCTGGTAGAAGGCGCCGATCATGTTCTTGCCGAGCGGATGATTGATCGCGGTCTTGCCGCCGACCGAGGAATCGACCTGCGACAGCAGCGTCGTCGGTATCTGGATGAAGGGCATGCCGCGCTGATAACAGGCGGCGGCGAAACCGCCCATGTCGCCGATCACGCCGCCGCCCAAGGCGATCAGCGTGGTGCCGCGTTCGCAATGCGAGCCGAGCAGCGCAGCGAAAATCAGGTTCAGCGTCTCCCAGGTCTTGTATTGCTCGCCATCCGGCAAAACCACCGGCTGCGCCGCGACGCCGGAGCGCGCCAGAGCGCCCGTCAGCGTTTCCAGATACAGCGGCGCAACGGTCGTGTTGGTGACGACGACGGCTTTTTTCTGCTTGAGATGCGGGGCGATCAACGCGGCATCGGCCAGCAGGCCGCAACCAATGTGGATCGGATAGGAGCGCTCGCCGAGCGCGACGTTCAAGGTCTGCATCATGCTGGATTCATCCGGGGAAATTCCCGCAGCAAAAGGTTAACGATACCGCTGGCCACCAGGCGCGAGCCTTCGACCACGAAATGCGCCGCCTCGCGGTACAGCGGGTCGCGTTCGGCATACAGCGCCTCCAGGCGCGCCAGGGGATCGGCCACTTGCAACAACGGGCGGTTGCGGTCATGACGGGTGCGTTCAACCAGCATGGCCGGCGGCACATTGAGATAAACGACCCAGCCGGTGTCGCGCAAACAGCGCCGATTCTCCGGTCGCAGCACCGCCCCGCCGCCGGTCGCCATGACAATGCCGCGCATTGCGGTCAATTCGGCCAGGGTCTGCGCCTCGCGCCGGCGAAACCCCGCCTCGCCCTCGATCTCGAAAATGGTGGGGATGGCAACGCCGGTGCGCGCCACGATCTCGTGATCGGAATCAACGAACGGCCGCCCGAGACGCCGGGCCAGTTGCTTCCCGACCGTGGTCTTGCCGGCCCCCATCAGACCCACCAGGTAAATATTCTGCACATTGTCCACGCCCCGATTTTATCCGAGTCCCCGGCCCGATGACCCGGCAATCGGGTTTTCGCCACCCGCCCCAGGCGCCGCGAGAGTTTTTTCGGCCCTGTCGTTCCAGCCGGCCTGCAAGCCGTCTCGACCTGAACAATTCACCCGGCAATCAAGGGTTGTCATTCTGCGCGGAGCGAAGCGTAGTCGCAGAATCCACGAGCCGCATGGATGCTGCGACTATGCGCAGCATGACGTAGCGGGAATGTTCAATGCTTAATTGCCGGATCAAAAGAAGCATGAACGGGACAAGGAGTCGAGAGATTTTGCTCTCAACTCCCCCGCTCTCAACTCCCCCACTCACTCACGGCAATTCCCAGTAACTGGCCCGACCGTAGGTGTCCTTGAGCAGGTCGATGAACAGCCGGACCCGCAGCGGCAGATGGCGGCGCTGCGGAAAGACCGCGTAGATGCCCATCGGCGGCGCTTGCCAGGCGTCGAGCACCGAGGTCAGCCGGCCTTCCTGCAAATCCTGCCCGACTTCCCACAGCGAACGCCAGGCCAGACCGCGCCCGGCCAGCGCCCAGTCGCGCAACACCGCGCCGTCGTTGCATTCAAAGCGGCCGCCGACCTTGAGCGTTTCGACCTGGCCGCTGACCGGGTCGCGGAACGTCCACCCGCGCTGCTGCCCGAGCGACAGGCAGTTGTGGCCGGCCAGATCGGCCGGCGCGCGCGGCACGCCGTGGGCGACCAGATAGGCCGGGCTGGCGACCACCATGCGCCGCATTTCGCCGAGGCGGACGCTGATGAGGCTGGAATCGGTCAATTCGCCGATGCGGATGGCGCAGTCGATGTTTTCAAAGAGCAGATCGACCAGGCGATCCGACAGATTGAGGTGCACCGTCACCTCGGGATTGGCCTGCATGAAATCGCCGACCAGCGGCGCGACGTGGCGATGGCCGAAACCCGCCGGGGCCGACAGCCGCAACTGGCCGCTGGCCCGGATGCCGCCGAGCGACACGGCGGCTTCGGCATTGGCCAGATCGTTGATGATCTTCTGGCAATCCTCGAAAAAAGCCTGGCCCTCGAAGGTCAGGGTCAGGCGGCGCGTCGTGCGCAGCAGCAGCCTGACGCCGAGCCGGGCTTCCAAAGCGTCGAG
>WQUQ01000284.1 GCA_009782025.1 Desulfobulbus sp.
CCGCGCGCCACCACGCTCCGGCCAGCTTCAATCGCTTTTGCACCAAGTATCGGTGCGCGCTTTCAATTTCTCCCGAGCCGATGGGCAGCTCTGCCCGCAACGCGCCCGCATAATCGAGTTGCCCGCGACGATGGCTCAGGTAGCGGTGACAGCGCTTGATCGGAGCATCCTTGTCTTGGACATCTTCGCGCTCTACGGCAGCCCATAGCGCGTGAAGAACCTGCTCAAGCTGGCCGTCCTTGAGCCGCTGCTTTTCCATCTATGCGCCAGCTCCTTGTCCGGCTGCATCGCCGTAGCCGCCGCGCTCAGGTACCGACCGCTGCATCCGCAACATCATCAGCCGTATCAGAAAGCGGCAGCAAGGCTGAAAGCCGCCCCATAAATCGCCGCCCGAGTGTTTCACGTCACGAAAGCGATTTGCAATACCAATCCCCTCTATCGGTTCGCGGCGCGGCAGAATCTGTGCAAGTTTTGTTTGAACACGATTCCCAAAATTTTATGTAAACCCACAACGCCCATGCCGCTTGGACTTCAGGCCCCATGACAATGCAATTGTCACGCAGGCACATCACACTATATTTAGTCAACGGATTGCATCCACCTACTATAGGTAGTAGATTACGGCCCGTTCAAAAAGCAAGAAGTCCTTCGCCAACCACCGCATGCAGGAGCAAGAAATGAGCCTGGCCGCCGAGCAGCTTTCATTGACCGACATTCCCGCCCCGCCGAAATTCGCTCCCTTGCAGGAGCAGGAAATTTCCGGCGAGGTGCTGATCGAAAAATATGCAAAAGGCAAGGAAACCAACGTTCACGACGTGCGCAAGCGCGTCGCTTGGGCGCTGGCGCAGGTCGAGGAGGAGAAGGATAGTGCGCACTGGGAGGCCCGCTTTCTGTGGGCGCAGGAAAACGGCTTCATCCCGGCCGGGCGCATCAATTCCGCCGCCGGCACCGATTTGCAGGCCACCCTCATCAACTGTTTCGTGCAGCCGGTCGGCGATTCCATCGTCGAGAATGTCGATGGCCGCCCCGGCATTTACACGGCGCTGGCCCAGGCCGCCGAAACCATGCGTCGCGGCGGCGGCGTCGGCTATGATTTTTCGTCCATCCGGCCGCAGGGGGCGCGGGTCAAGGGCACGCAGTCGCGCGCTTCCGGCCCGGTGTCGTACATGCGCGTTTTCGACCGTTCCTGCGAAACGGTGGAATCGGCCGGCGCCCGGCGCGGCGCGCAGATGGGCGTGCTGCGCTGCGATCATCCCGACATCGAGGATTTCATCCACGCCAAGGACAAGGGCGATCTGACCAATTTCAATATTTCCATCGGCGTCACCGACGCCTTCATGGCGGCGGTGGATGCCGACGGCTTCGTTGAACTTACGCACCGCGCCGAGCCGAATGGCGATATGAAGGCCGATGGGGCCTACCAGCGCGACGACGGCGTCTGGGTCTATCGCAAGCTGCGCGCCCGTGATCTGTGGGATCAGGTGATGAAATCCACCTACGATCACGCCGAACCGGGCATCCTGTTCCTCGACCGGATGAACAAGGACAACAATCTCAATTACTGCGAGGTGATCGAGGCGACCAACCCCTGCGCCGAACAGCCGCTGCCGCCCTATGGCTGCTGCTGCCTGGGGTCGATCAATCTCACGCTGTTCGTGCGCGATGCCTTCTCCGACAAGGCTTCCTTCGATTTCGAGGCCTTTGCCGAAGTCATCCGCGTGTCGACCCGCATGCTCGACAACGTGCTCGACACGACCCACTGGCCGCTCGAACGCCAGGCTCAGGAAGCCGCCAACAAGCGCCGCGTCGGCCTGGGCTTCACCGGCCTGGGCGACGCGCTGGCCATGCTGCGGCTGCGCTACGACAAGCCGGAAGCCCGCGCCATGGCCGCGCGCATCAGCGAATTCATGCGCGACACCGCCTATCTGTATTCGGTCGAGATGGCCCAGGAGCGCGGCGCTTTCCCGCTCTTCAACGCCGAGTTGTATCTTTCCGGCGGCAATTTCGCCTCGCGCCTGCCCGCCGAGGTCAAGGCCCGGATTCGCCAGCATGGGCTACGCAATTCGCACCTCCTGTCCATCGCGCCGACCGGCACCATTTCGCTGGCCTTTGCCGACAATGCCTCGAACGGCATCGAGCCGCCCTTCTCCTGGACTTACAGCCGCAAGAAGCGCATGGCGGACGGCACGATCAAGGAGTATTCGGTCGAGGACTACGCCTGGCGTCTGTACAAGCACCAGGGCGGCGATGTCGCCAGGCTGCCGGATTATTTCGTCACGGCCCTGGAAATCTCGGCCAGGGCGCACGCCGACATGGTGGCCGCCGTCGCCCCCTATATCGACACCTCGATTTCCAAAACGGTGAACGTGCCGGCCGATTACCCCTACGAGGATTTCCAGGATCTCTACATGCAGGCGTGGAAATCCGGCCTCAAGGGCCTGGCCACCTATCGCCCGAACAGCGTGCTCGGCTCGGTGCTCTCCGTCGAACCCGCGAAGGAAGCCGTCGCCGACGATGCCAAGGCGCCGCAGGATTTCGTCTCGGACGCCAACCGGCGGCTCTCCATCAAGAACCTGCCCGCCCCGGTGCTTGCCAGCCTGCGCTGGCCGGGCCGCCCCAATCTGCCGGAAGGCAATCTGTGCTGGACCTACATGGTCGACTCGCCCATCGGCAAATTCGCCCTGTTCGTCGGCCATGTCGAACCGGAAGGCCGCGCCTGGCCCTTCGAGGTCTGGGCCAACGGCCCGGCCGAGCCGCGCGGCCTCGGCGCCGTCGCCAAGACGCTGTCCATGGACATGCGCGCCAACGACCACGGCTGGCTGGAAATGAAACTCGACGCGCTCGCCAGAACGCCGGGCGATTCCTTCGACATGCCCATGCCGCCGCACGGCGAGCGTAAGCGCATGCCCTCGGTGGTTTCCGCCATGGCCCAGGTCATCCGCTGGCGCGTCGAGCAACTGGGCGCGCTCACCCACGACGGCCCGACCCCGGTCAAGGACGCCCTGTTCAGCAGCAAGGAACCCAAGACCGGCACCGACGGCACCCTGTCGTGGACGGTCGATATCAACAACGGCTCGACCGGCGAGGATTTCGTTTTGGGCCTCAAGGAAATCACCCTGCCTGACGGCCTCACCCGCCCCTACTCGATGTGGCTCGCCGGCAACTACCCGCGCGCCCTGGACGGCCTGTGCAAGCTCCTGTCGCTCGACATGCGCGTCATCGACCCGGCCTGGATCGGCATGAAACTGCGTAAACTGCTCGACTACTCCGAGCCGTTCGGCGACTTCATGGCCTTCGTCCCCGGCTCGCGCAAGCAGCAGACCTGGCCGTCGACGGTCGCCTACATCGCCCAGCTCATCATCCACCGCTACGCCATGCTCGGCATCCTCGACGAAGCCGGCTTCCCGCTGCAACAAATGGGCATCCTCGAAGCCCCGGAAGACACCACCAGCAACAAGGTGCTGCCGACCCAGGGCAAGCTGTGCGGCGAATGCGGCAACCACACCATGATCCGCAAGGACGGCTGCGACTTCTGCACGGCCTGCGGAGCGGTGGGGACTTGCGGGTGAATATGCTCACCATGCTTCGATAGGGAGTGCATACGAATGCCGGATCAATAGACGCTGACCTGCTCAACAAAGTGATCCAGGCGGTCGGTAAAAAAACCGGTGACGCCGCGTCGTAGCAGGTCGGCGGCGATTTCCGGCGCGTCGACCGTGTAGCACAGCACCGGCACGCCGTGCGCGGCGGCTGTGCGCAGCACGGCGTCATCGACCCGCGCCGCGTCGCAATGCAGGGTCGTGGCCGCGACGCGGCGGTGGAAAGCGAGCCAGTCGTCCGGCACCGTCTCGTACAGCATGCCGCGCCGCAGGTTGGGGGCCAGGTCGCGGGCCATGACGAGGGCTTCGGGGATAAAAGAGGACAACAGCGCTTGTTCGGGCGCTGTCCGCCAGAGTTCGCTGGCCAGCCGGATCACGGTTTCGGCGGTGGCCGCCTCAAAGCCGGCCGCCGGCTTGATCTCGACGTTGGCCAGCAACCCGAGTTCGCGGCACAGCAGGGCGGCGTCAACGAAGCGGGGAATGCGCTCGCCGTTGCCGGCATCGAGGGCGAACAGCGCGGCATCGGAGGTTTCGCAGACGCGGCCGTGGCCGTTGGTGGTGCGTTCCAGGGTTTCGTCGTGGATCAGCACCGGCGTGCCGTCGGCGCTCAACATGACATCGAACTCGACGGCGCGAAAGCCCAGGCGGGCGGCCAGGCGGATGCCGGCCAGGGTGTTTTCGGGAGCCAGCGACCCGCCGCCGCGATGGGCGATCCAGCGCGGCGGCGACCACGACATCAGAAGGGCTGTGCTCTTTTCAGCAGCGGCTGGGCGGCCAGCAGCTTGTTGCCACGGGCAACCGCGTTGTCGAGCGCGGCCTTGGCCGGTTTTTTGTCGGCCCAGACCGCTTCCAGTTCTTCATTGGTGAGGGATGACAGCGCCCCGATATTGGCGACGCGCAGCGCGGTTTGCGCGCCCTGTCCTTTCAGCGACGTGAAGGCGGCGTCCAGCATTCGGTCGTCGTCGCGCAACAGGGCGCTGCGCGCGGCGGCGCGGGCGGCGCCGGTGAAGGGCAGGCTGCCGTAGCGGCGCACCATTTCGACCTGCATGTCCGGTGCCAGCAGGAAGGTAATCAATTTGGCCGCTGCCTTGTATTCGGCGACCGAGCGTCCGGCGCCGATCCACAGCGAAGCGCCGTCGGCCAGCGTGGCCCGCCGGCCGCCATAGATGTCGTCATGGTGCGGCAAGGGCGCGACGCCCAGTTCGACGCCGCGCGCTTCGCGGAAATCGCTGGCCTCGCGGGAATCGGTGGTAATCATCGCGCACTCGCCGTCGTTGAACTTGTCGCTGGCTTCGTCGCGCCGGCCGAAGAGGCGGAAATAGCCGGCCTTGGTCCATGTCGCCATCATGGCGATGTGCTTGACCTGGGGCAGGCCGTTGAAGGTCAGTTGCCCCTTGTCGTTGGCCGCCGGCAGGCCGGACAGGGCGCTGACGTTGTCGATGTGCACCCACACCGGCCACGACGAGGTGTACGGGCAGGCGTAGCCGGCGCTCTGCAATTTGTCGAGCATGCCCTGCATCTCGAACCAGGTGGCCGGCGGCTGCTCGGGATCGAGGCCGGCTTTACGGAACGCGTTCTTGTTGTAGAACAGCACCGGCGTCGAATAAACCAGCGGCAGCGCCACCAGACGGCCACGAGCATCGACGACGCCGGCCTTGAGGTCGGCGGCGATGTCGCCGCTGTTGAGCCTGGCGCCGGCCTTGTCCATCATCTGGTAGAGCGGCATGAAACGCTTCGGCTGGCTGAGCACGTCGCCCGCCTCGGCGCGCCGCATCAGATTGAGGGTGGCCGGCTTGCCGTCTTTCTCGAAGGGCCGCAACGTGACCGTCACGCCGCTTTCCTTGCTGAAGCGCTCGACCACCTCCTGCAAACGCTGTTCGAGCTGCGGCCCGAGGTTGTGGGCCAGTTCCAGCGTCACTGGCGCAGCGGCGGGTTTGGCAGCCGTCTGGGCCGCAGGCTTGGCTGCGGATTTGGCCGCCGGGGCGGCATGGGCGGGAGTCAGCAGCGTCCAGGCGAGGGCGGCGACACAACAGGCGAGCAGTCTCAAGGCAGTACTCCGAAAAATGGACGAAGCGCGCATTATAGCCTTCTGCCGCCACCCCGATTTCACCTTATCTCCTTGAATGTGCGAGAATTCATGACATGAACAAGCATCCCCTACTCATCGTCGCGGTCGTGCTGTCGTTGGTCGGTTGTGACCAGGTCAACGAGAAGCTCGGTTTCGAGAGCGCGGCCAAGAAAGCGGCCCAGGCCGAGGCCGACGCCAAGGCCGTGGGCGGCGCCTGCCGCCAGTCCGGCCGGGCCATCGAGGATTGCTATGCCATCTACGCCTGGCTGCCCAAGGCCGGGGTGTACGCCGGCTGGCGCGAGATGGATGAATACATGCGCGAGAACAAGATCGACACCATCACGCCGCAACTGCCCCCGGTCGAAGCACCGGGCAAGAAGCGCCGGCCGCCGCCCGCCGCCGAGGGGGAGGCGACAACGAACAACGGCAGCGAAGCGGCAGCCGACAAGAACGGCGGCAAGAAGTAAGCGCTCGCCATGAGCGTTCGCCCCCGCCAAACACGTCGCCGGGTATAATCCGCGGCTATGTCTGAAATCAATACCCTGGGCGGCGAAAGCGCCGCCACCCCGGCCACCGCTCCCGCTGCCGAGACGGCTCCTGCCATCACTTTCGCCGATCTCGGCCTGGCGCCCGAACTCTTGCGCGCCGTTGCCGACGAAGGCTACACCCGGCCAACGCCGATCCAGGTCAAGGCCATCCCGCTGGTCCTGGGCGGCCAGGACATCATGGGCGGGGCGCAGACCGGCACCGGCAAGACCGCCGCCTTCACCCTGCCGATCCTGCAACGCATCCTGCCTCTCGCCAACAGCAGTCCGTCGCCGGCCAAGCACCCGGTGCGGGCGCTGATCCTGGCGCCGACCCGCGAGCTGGCGATCCAGGTGTTCGAGTCGGTCAGGACCTACGCCCAACACACGCCGATCCGCGCCATGTGCGCCTTCGGCGGCGTCGACATCAAGCCGCAGATCGCCGAATTGAAAAAAGGCGTCGAGATTCTCGTCGCCACGCCGGGGCGCCTCCTCGACCATGTCGAGAACAAGAGCGTCAGCTTCAACGCGGTGCAGGCCCTGGTGCTCGACGAGGCCGACCGCATGCTCGACATGGGCTTCATCCCCGATGTCACGCGCATTATCAAAATGCTGCCGGCGCAGCGGCAAAGCCTCTTGTTCTCGGCCACCTTCTCGGAAGAAATCAAGAAACTGGCCGACGCCATGCTTCAGTCGCCGGTGCTGGTCGAGGTCGCCCGCCGCAATCAGGTGTCGGAAACCATCACCCACCGCGTGCACCCGGTCTCCGAATACGGCAAGCGCGGTCTCTTGACCAAGCTGCTGCGCTCCGGCGAGATTCGCCAGTGCCTCGTCTTCATGCGCACCAAGCAGGGCTGCTCGCGCCTGACCCGCGAATTGCAGCGCGCCGGGCTGCACGCCGACGCCATCCACGGCGACAAGAGCCAGTTCGACCGGCTGAAGGCGCTCGACGCCTTCAAGGCCGGCGCAACGCAAGCCCTGATCGCCACCGATGTCGCCGCCCGCGGCCTGGACATCGACGATCTGCCCTACGTCATCAATTACGAACTGCCGCACA
Organism: Desulfobulbus sp.; assembly: GCA_009782025.1. GTDB lineage: Bacteria > Pseudomonadota > Gammaproteobacteria > Burkholderiales > Rhodocyclaceae > Azonexus. The sequence continues at coordinate 7,249 of WQUQ01000284.1, forward strand.
TCCCCGAGGATTACGTGCACCGCATCGGCCGCACCGGTCGCGCCGGCCGCCAGGGCAACGCCATTTCGCTGGTCAGCGCGCACGAGGTCGGCTATCTGGTCGAAATCGAAAAGCTCATCAAACGGCCGATCGAGCAGATCGAAGTCGCCGGCTTCGAGCCGGAACCGGAATACGAATACCCGCCGGGCAACAAGAAGAAACGCGCCGCCCCGGCCAAAACGCCGCTGGCGCAGCGCCCGGAGCGCCCGGAGCGGCCAGAACGCCGCCCGCCGCGCCGCAACCCGATGATCGCCGCCGACGGTTTCGATTTCAGCAGGCCCTACGAAGAAAACTCGCCGCGCGGCGAAATCCCCGATTCGCCGCGGGCGCCGGCCAAAGCCGAACCGCACAAACCGCGCAAGGTGGTCGCCGCCCTGCTCGGCGGTCTGGGGCGCAAGTAGATAGTCAGCCCACGATGCTTCAGATTGAATTGATGTTTCATCAAAATTGATTCAATATGGAGTTAGTTCAGTGATCCCGAACTACAAACCACCCTTCAGCCGGTTTGTGAAGAAAGCGCACAAGCCGCTACAACTGGCGATTGAGGATGCGGTAGAAAACATCTGTGAAAACCCGGAAATTGGAGAGGCCAAGGTAGGTGACCTGCTTGGAATATGGGTCTACAAGCTCAAGTTCAATCGTCAGGAATACCTGGTTGCTTATCGCCCGCCGCAACCTGAAGGATTGGAACAGGACATGAAGATGGAGTTGCTGATGATCAATTTTTACCAAGTCGGCTCGCATGAGAATTTTTACGATGATCTCAAGCGATACATACGATCCGAAGGATAGAAAGATGGCGCACCCAGCAACTGCGGAAGAACTTTTTCAAGATCTCAAGCTGATGCCGGCGATTGAGCGAGAAAAGTTCTTCGTCATCCTGTCGGCAAATGCGTTTCGGGGTGATGATCTTGGCCATGCCGAATTGTTCGGCCATCTGTCCGAAGATCAGTTCACCGCTGAAGAAGCAAGAGAATATCTTGAGGTGTCAATGCCGACTTTTCGCCGCTTTGTCGCCGCTGGAAAACTTCAGCCCAGTTCGCGTGTTGGCCGCAGCCAACTCTTCGCTGTGCATCATCTGAAAAGCTTTAAAAAGGCTCTCAAAACGGCCAAAGGCTAAATGTTTGGCCGCGGCGTCGATTTCTTGGCCGGCGCTTCGGTCAGCTTGATGATGGCCAGCGACAGGTTGTCGCCGCCGCCGGCGGCGCGTTTGCGGGCGATGTCGATCAGCATTTCGCAGGCCGTGCGGGCGCTGTTGCCCTCGATCAGCGTGGCCAGCTCGGCATCCGTGAAATAGGCCCAGACGCCGTCCGAGCAGAGCAGGAAGGAATCGCCGGCGACCAGATCGGTCAACTCGGAAAAATGGAACAACGGCGCTTCCTGGCCGCCCAGCGACGTCATCAGGACGTTGCGATTGGGGTGGGCCAACGCCTGCTCGGGCGTGATGCGGCCAATGGCGATCAGGTGTTCGACGTAGGAGTGGTCGACGGTGCGGTGCACCAGGCGGCGGTCGCGAAAATGATACAGGCGGCTGTCGCCGCAATGTCCCCAGGTCGCCTTGCCGGGTTGCAGCAGCAGCATCACGGCGGTGCTGTGCGGGTCCTTCTCGTTCATGTAGCGCGAGGCTTTAATCATGGTATGCGCCTCGCTCATGCTGGTTTCCAGCAGATAGCGCGCGCTTTCCTCGTCCGGCGCGAAATTTTCGAGATTGGTTTTCGCCGTGTGGATCACCTGTTCGGCGGCCAGCGCCCCGCCGGTATGGCCGCCCATGCCGTCGGCGACGACGGCCAGGGCCGTACCGCGACGGCGCGGATGCGGCAGGATCGCCACCCGATCCTGTTGTTCCTTGCGATCTCCTTGATGCTGCGCGGCGCAAACATCGATGGTCAGCGACATGGTTTTTCCCTCATGCGACAGAGGTTATCACGATTGCCGATTCAAGCCGTGGCCTGGTCGAGCCATTCCAGCCAGTGCCGCACGGGCAGCGCGCTGGCGGCCTGCAAATGGAGCAGACAGCCGATGTTGGCGGAAGCAATCGCGGCCGGCGCACCGGCCTGCAAGGCGCGCAGCTTGTCGTCGCGCAAGCGCCGCGCGAGTTCCGGTTGCAGCAGGGCGTAAGTGCCGGCCGCGCCGCAGCACAGGTGGCTGTCGGCGACCGGCGTCAATTCGTAGCCGGCGGCG
>WQUQ01000285.1 GCA_009782025.1 Desulfobulbus sp.
GCTGGGCAGCAATGATGACACCGACCAGCATGCCAACAATGCCCCAGATGACGGTCATGACGGTGAATTGCCGTACGACCTTATCGTTATATGTGGTTTGTGTTCTAGACATGAACCCACCTCTCGTTAATGAAAAACTGAATAACCATCCTCGTGACCCCAAGATGGCGCATGGGGCTGGATGGTATTCTAGATTGTCCGGCTTGTTTTGACCTAGATCAATCTACAGATTATCTAGTTACAATTAGTCAAAAAGTTGTAAGCGTGACGCAAGCCGTGCCGGATTCATGGCTGGGGCGGGGCTTGGCGTGTAGACAAAAAAAGGGTGCGTCGCAACGCACCCCAACCCCAACAGAGAACTGCCGTGACAGCTTTCTTCACATACCTGCCATCATGTCAGTCGGGCTTGGCTGACAGGTTGACACAGGTCAACCATTGGCCGGTTTATCGTCGCTGTCGTTTTGCGGCGGCGCGCTATCGTCATCCATCAGCACGCGAAAGGCCGGCCCTTCGAGATCGTCGAACTGGCCGCTCTTCACCGACCACCAGAAGGCTCCGGCGATGCCGAAGACCAGCAACACCGAGATCGGGATCAGCAGATACACGCTTTCCATCAGACATCCTTCAGGCGCTGAATGCGCAGGGAATTGAGAACGACCAGCAGCGAACTGGCGGACATGCCGATGCCGGCCATCCACGGCGTCACGTAACCGGCGATGGCCAGCGGCAAGGCCACGACATTGTAGGCGAACGACCACCCCAGATTCTGGCGGATCACGACCAGGGTCTTCAATGCCCGCCGCAAGCCGCGGCGCAAATGCTCCAGATTTTCGGACAGCAGCACGAAATCGGATTGCGTCCGGGCCAGTTGCGCGCCGCCGCCCATGGCCACCGAGACCTGAGCCTGCGCCAGCACCGGCGCATCGTTCACCCCGTCGCCGACCATCGCCACGACGGCGCCGGCAGCCTGCAAGGCGGTCACGGCGTCATGCTTGCCTTGCGGCGTGACGCTGGCGCGGACATCGTCAATGCCAAGCTGCCTGGCAACCCGTTCGGCGACGGCAACGGCATCGCCGGTCAGCAGGACGACCTGGCGTCCGGCCCGGCGCAGATCGGCAACCAGGGCTGCGGCCTCGGGGCGGATTTCATCGCCGATGCGAAACAGCGCCAAACAGCCCGTTTCGTCGCCCAGGACGACAATCGTGTCGCCGCTATCGAGCCATTCGGCCAGCAAGGGCGGTCGCTCGCCGCCGGCTGGCAAAGCGTAATCCGGGCGGCCGATGCGATAACGCCGGTCATTGACATGAGCCTCGATGCCCTGTCCCGGCTCGGCTTGCGCGTCGACGACATTGGGCCATTCGTCGCCAGCGGCACGGCGCAAGGCGTTGGCGACGGGGTGCTCGGAATGGCGCTCCAATGCCGCAGCGATGGCCAGCGCTTCGGCGCGCGACAGATCGCCGAACACTTCGGCCTCGAGCAGACGCATATGCCCGGTCGTCAGCGTGCCGGTTTTGTCGAAGACGAAATGCGTGGCTCGGGCCAGGGTTTCGATGGCGTGGCCGCGGGTGACCAGCAAGCCATCGCGCGCCAGCGCGCCGGCCGACACGGTCAAGGCGACCGGCGTCGCCAGCGACAGGGCACAGGGGCAAGTGACCACCAGTACCGACACGGTGATCCACAACGCCTTGCCCGGATCGATCCAGTACCAGCCGACGGCGACCAGCACGGCGACGGCCAGCAAGACGGCGACAAACCAGGAGGCAATGCGGTCGGCCATCTCGACGATGCGCGGTTTTTCCAGCGCCGCCCGTTCCATCAGGCTGACGATGGCCGACAGGCGCGTTCCCTCGCCGACCTGTTCGATCTGCACGACCAGCGGACTTTCGGCATTGAGCGAACCGCCGGTCACGGCGTCGCCCGGCGTTTTGGCCACCGGCTTGCTCTCGCCGGTCAGCAGCGATTCGTCGGCGCAACTGCGGCCCTCGACGACCCGGCCATCAGCCGGAATGACATCGCCCGGACGCACCCAGACGTAGTCGCCGGGCCGCAGATCGGCAACCATCCGTTGCTCGGCGGTTCGCTCCGCCGGAAAATTCGGCAGTTTCTGGGCGAACGCCGGCAAGAGCTTGGCCAGCGCCTCGGTGACGCCAAGCGCCTTTTGGCGCGCCGTCATTTCCAGATAGCGGCCGCCGAGCAGGAAAAAAACGAACATCGCCACCGAATCGAAATAAATCTCGCCGGCCTGGGTCAGCGTCGCCCAGACGCTGGCGATGAAGGCTGCGCCGACGCCCAGCGCCACCGGCACGTCCATGCCGACCCGGCGTAGTTTGAGATCGCGCCAGGCGTTGCGGAAAAACGGCGCGGCGGAATAAAAAATCACCGGCAGGGTCAAAACCAGACTGGCCCAGCGCATCAGGTTTTCGATGTCGGCCGTCATGTCGCCGTGGGCGATATACATCGGAAAGGCGTACATCATCACCTGCATCATGCCGAAACCGGCCACCCACAGGCGCCACAGCGCGTCGCGCCGCTCCTTGCGGGACAGTTCCTCGCTCTTGGCGGCATCGTAGGGATAGGCGCGGTAACCGATGGCGGCGACGGCGGCCAGGATGTCGGACAGCTTGATTTTCGTCTCGTCCCAGCGCACCCGGGCGCGCCGGGTGGCGTAATTGATGTCCACCGCCGTGACCCCGGAGAGCTTGCCGAGATGCCGCTCGTTCAACCAAATGCAGGCGGAACAGGTAATGCCTTCAAGGAGCAGCGAGGCTTCGCGCTCGCCGGCGCCGAGTTCCTTGACGAAATTTTTCTGAAAATCGGCGTGATCGAACAGGGCCAGTTGATCGAGAATCGCCGGCTTCGCCTCGCGCGGCGATTCGGGCAGGGCGTCGCGGCTGCGGTAGTAATCCTCCAGACCATTGTCCACGATCGCCTGGGCCACCGCCTGACAACCGTAACAGCACATGGCGCGGCGCTGTCCGCCGATGTCCACCGCCAGATCGACATCGTCCGGCACCGGCAAGCCGCAGTGGTAACAGGAGCAATCAGACATGCAAAGGCAAATAAAAAAGGCACCGAAGTGCCTTTTGAGTCAAGGGCGGGGTCAAGGGCGGAGCGGCAGTATAGATTATTTGGCCCCCATGCGGATGGCTCCGTCGAGGCGGATGACCTCGCCATTGAGGTAGGCATTTTCGGCGATATGTTTGACCAGAGCGGCGAATTCCGCCGGCTTGCCCATCCGCGTCGGGAACGGCACCATCTTGTTCAGCGAATCCTGCACCTCGGCCGGCATGCCGAGCAGCATCGGCGTTTCCATGATGCCTGGGGCGATGGTCATGCAGCGGATGCCGCTCTTTGCCAGTTCGCGCGCCACCGGCAGGGTCAGGGCGACGATGCCGCCCTTCGAGGCGGCATAGGCGGCCTGGCCGAGTTGCCCCTCGAAAGCGGCGACGGAAGCGGTATTGACGATGACGCCGCGCTCGCCGCCGGCATCCGGCGCGCCCTTCTGCATCGCGGCGACGGCCAGGCGGATCATGTTGAAGGTGCCGACCAGATTGATGTTGATGACCTTGGTAAAACTCTCCAGCCGATGCGGCCCTTCACGGCCCGCGATCTTCTCGGCCGGGGCGATGCCGGCGCAGTTGACCAGCCCGTGCAAACCACCGAAATGCGAGACGGCCGTCTGCACCGCCTGGCTGGCCGAAGCCTCGCTGGCCACGTCGGTTTCAACGAACAGCGCGGCAGCGCCCAATTCAGCGGCCAGCGCCTCGCCGGCCTGGGCATTGAGGTCAGCCAGCGCCACCTTGGCCCCGGCGCCGATCAGCATGCGGGCGGTCGCCGCCCCCAGACCGGAGCCAGCGCCCGTCACGAGAAATACCTTGTTGTCGATCTGCATGTCTGCTCTCCATGAAATACGCCGGCCATTTGCAGCAAATGGAACCGTATGGAAGGAGGGAGGAGTCTGGTGCCGGAGATAGGAGTCGAACCTACGACCTTCGCATTACGAATGCGCTGCTCTACCAACTGAGCTACACCGGCACTGGCCGGCACGTTCTGGGTTCCGCCGAAGCGGTCTTTCCAGCCAGTGGTTGCGGCACAGCGTAGAATTATAGCTTTTTCGCCGCCGCCGAGGCAACGCTCAATCCCGATGAACCTGCTGCGCGCGCTCGCCACGGTCAGCGCCATGACCCTGCTGTCACGAATTCTCGGTTTCGTCCGCGACTTCGTCATCGCTCGCGCTTTCGGCGCCGGCATCGCCAGCGACGCCTTTTTCGTCGCCTTCAAGCTGCCCAACCTGCTGCGCCGGATGTTCGCCGAGGGCGCTTTTTCGCAGGCCTTCGTGCCGATTCTCGGCGAATACCGCAATACCGGCTCGGCGGAAGATACCCGCCGCTTGGTCGATCACGTCGCTACCCTGCTCTCCCTGACGCTGTTCGTCATCACCGCCGTCGGCATCATCGCAGCGCCGGTTCTGGTCTGGATCTCGGCGCCCGGTTTCAGCGCCGACGCCAGCAAGTTCGAACTGACCGTCGCACTGACCCGCATCACCTTCCCCTACATCCTGTTCATGTCGCTGGTCGCGCTGGCCGGCGGCATTCTCAATACCTGGAGCCGTTTCGCGCTGCCGGCCTTCACGCCGGTGTTGCTCAATCTGACCTTCATCGGCATGGCCCTGTTCGCCACGCCTTACTTTGATCCGCCGGTGCTGACCCTGGGCTGGGCGGTGTTTCTCGGCGGTCTGCTGCAACTGGCGATCCAGATTCCGGCCCTGCGCCGGATCGCCATGCTGCCCCGGCCGACGCTGAACTGGCGGGCGGCCTGGGGCCACCCCGGGGTGCGCCGCATCGTCAGGCTGATGGGGCCGGCGCTGATCGGCGTCTCGGTGTCGCAGATCAGCCTGTTGATCAACACGGTCTTCGCCTCCTTTCTCGCCAGCGGCAGCGTCTCCTGGCTGTATTACGCCGACCGTCTGATGGAATTCCCCTCCGGCCTGCTCGGCGCGGCGCTCGGCACCATCCTGCTGCCCTCGCTGTCGCGCTGCCATGCCAGCGGCAACCGCACCGAATATGCAAAATTGCTCGACTGGGGCCTGCGCCTGACGCTGCTGCTGGCCGCCCCGGCCGCTGTCGCCCTGGCCCTGCTGGCGGTGCCGCTGATCGCCACACTGTTTCATCACGGCGCTTTTTCCGCCAGCGATGTGCTGGCCACCCGCAACGCCCTGGTTGCCTACGCCGTCGGGCTGACCGGCCTGATTCTGGTCAAGGTGCTGGCGCCCGGCTTCTACGCCCGGCAGAACGTGCGCACGCCGGTGCGCATCGCGCTGCTTTCCTTGTTCGCCACGCAAGTGATGAATGCCGTTTTCATTTTCGGTTTCAATCTCGGCCATGCCGGCCTGGCTTTGTCGATCGGTCTGGCCGCCTGCCTCAACGCCGCGCTGCTTTATCGCGGCCTCTGCCGCCACGGCATCTACACGCTGCAACCGGGTTGGCTGTCCTTCATTCTCAAATTGTGCGCCGCCATCGCGGTCATGGCTGCCGGCCTGTGGTTCGGCATGGGCAGCGAAAGCGCCTGGTTGCAAAAGAGCGCGCTCGACCGGACAATCCAGCTTTCATGGCTGGTGCCGCTCGGCGTGACAGCCTATTTCGCAACGCTCTGGCTGCTCGGTTTCCGTCTGCGCGATTTCAGGCGGCGGGCCGCCGAATAGGAGGGAGAACACCATGCGCTTGACCAGCACCAGCTTTGCCGACGGCCAACGGATTCCCAGCGACTACGCCCTCTGCAATCCCGATCCGGCCCGTCACGTCTGTCTCGGCAACAACCTCAATCCGCAGCTTGCCTGGCACGATGCGCCGGCCGGCACGCGCTCCTTCGCCATCCTCTGCCACGATCCCGACTGCCCCAGCCAGGGCGACGACGTCAACCAGGAAGGGCGCAGCGTGCCGGCGACGCTGCCGCGCGTCGATTTCTTCCACTGGGTGCTGGTCGACCTGCCGGCCACGCTGACGACGATCGCGGCCGGCGAATTCAGCCACGGCGTCACCGCCCGCGGCAAGCCCGGCCCGCAGGCCGCACACGGCGGCCGCCAAGGCATCAACAGCTACACCGACTGGTTCGCCGGCGACAACGACATGCGCGGCGACTACTACGGCTACGACGGCCCCTGTCCGCCGTGGAACGATGAACTCGTGCACCGTTACGTCTTCACCGTGTACGCGCTGGACATCGAGCAATTGCCGCTGCCCGGCCGTTTCGGCGGCCCCGAGATGCGCGCCGCCATGCAGGGCCACATCCTCGCCGCCGCCAGCCTGACCGGCACTTACACGCTGAATCCGGCGCTGCCTGGGTGACTGAAATGAGAAAACCTCGCCACTCCGGGCAAAAAATATCGCTGATCCTGGCTTTTGTCAGCGGTCTGCTGGTCCTGCCGGCGCTCGGCATTTTCGTCTGGCTGTGGCTGACGCGCGGCGCGTTGGATACATGGACGCCGAGTCTGCTCGCCATCGTCGCCTTCCTGATTTGCTGCGCCGGCGTGTTGTATGCGATGAGCGTGCCGCAACCGGTACTGCCGCCCGAGGCTGAATAAGGCCAGGACTACGGCGCCGCCGGCTCCAGCGCCTGTTGCACCCGCCGCAGGCGTGACTCATCGAGCGCGCCGGCCAGCCGCATCAAACGCAGTGCGTCCAGGTGCACTTGCACCCGCGCCTGGGTCAACGCCAGTTGCGCGGCGGCGTTGTCGTTTTCGGCGTTGAGCAAATCGAGCGTCGTGCGCTCGCCGATTTCGTAGCCGGTGCGCGTGGAATTCAGCCGCGCCGTGCTGGCCTGCGCGGCGGCGGCCAGCGCGAGCGCCTGGGCGCGGCCAACCGACACGCCCAGCCAGGCGGCGCGCGCCTGCTGGGTTGCCTGCTGGCGCGCCTGATCGAGTGCGGCCTGCGCCTGCTGGATGTGGGCCAGCGATTCATCGTGGCGGGCGCTGCGCCCGCCGCCGACATCCAGCGGCAGGCTGATCTGCACGCCGATCATGCCTTGGGTCTGGCGGTTGCTGGCGCTGCCGAAATCGCCGCTGCCCGACAATTGCTCATGACCCGCACGCGCCACCAGATCGACGCTGGGCGACAGGGCCCCTTCGGTCTTGCGCGCCTGTTCCTGGGCATTTTTCAGCCCCAGCGCCGCCGCCCGCACCTGCGGCGCCTGGACGGCCACGCGCTCAAGCCAGGGGGGCAGTTCGCCCGCATCGGCGGCGTCGGGCAGCCGGGCTGGCAGGGCCAGCACATCGGCGTTGGTCACCGGCAAACCGGTCAGGTCGGCCAGCAGGCTGCGGCGCAGTTCCCGTTGCGCTTGCGCCGCCAGTTGCTGAGCGCGCAGGCCTTCGGCGCGGGCTGTGGTTTCATGCACGTCGATGACCGGGCGGTCGCCGAGATCGAAACGGCTTTGCGCCTCGCTCTGCGCCCGCGTGACGGCGGCAAGCTGACGCTCGATCAGGCGTAACTGCTGGTCAGCCACGGCGAGGTCGAAATAGCTTTGCGCCGTGCGCAGCATCAGATCGGCCTGCGCGTCGTCCCAGGCCAGATCAGCCTGCTGGGCGCTCAGACGCATTTGCTCGGCCTCGGCATCGCGCGTGCGGTCAAACAGCGGCTGGCGCAATTCGATGCCGGCGCTGGCGCTGACGCCGCCGTGAATCGAGGTGTCGAAATCGGCGTCGCTCATGCGCCCCATGCCGGGCGCGGCAAAGCGTGCGCCGCGTGTGGCGCTGTCGGCGCTCGCCACACCCGCGCTCGCCTGCACGGCCAGACTGGGTCGCCACAGGGCATCGGCCTGCCGCGTCTGCGTCTGCCCTGCGTCGCGCCCGGCGCGGGCGGTGGCGTAAGCCGGATCATGCGTCAGCGCGGCGCGCCAGGCGTCCATCAGATCGAGCGCCCAGGCGCCGCCGGGCGCGGCCAGCGTCAATGCCAATGTCAGCGGCGCGAGCCGGTTCATTTTTTTGTTGCGTTGTTTCATCTGCTGATTCCCTGCGCTTGGCGCCGCTCACGACATCAATTGCCTGACTGGGCGCCGAGCTTGCGCAAGATGGTTTCCAGCAGACACCAGCGCGTGATGCCGCTTTGCAGCAGATTGGCACCGACAAAGGCGGTGAACCACAGCCAGTAAACGCTGTGGAAAATCGGGCTGCCGGGCACGCCAAGCGCCAGCGAAAGCAGAATGAAAATACCCGCGATGATGCGGACGAGTTGCCAGGAGGTCATGATGAATTTCCTTTCCTTGATTTTCTTGAGGGGAGTGAGTCGCAAGTGGGTTACGCGGCCCGGGCGGCGGTCACTTTTCCAGCCGCTCGATGCCCAGCAGTTTGAGGACGTGTTTTTCGTAGACGGGTTCGGCCGAACCCTTTTTCATCTTGTACAAGAAATATTTTTCAAACGCCAATTTGGCCAGATGGACCCATTTGCCCTTCTTGAACCAGTTCACGTTGCGTGGCGGAATTTGCGGCAGCGCCACGAAGGCCGCGCCGGTGTCGCCCATGTCGGCCAGGCAGAGGGCGTTCCAGGTGGCCTTGGCGGTGGCGTCTTCGGGGCGACCCGCGAGTTCGGCAGCGATGTTGTGGACGATGGCGGTGACCATCGTCTCGATCATGTAGCCCGTTTTGGGCGCGCCCGTGGCCACGGGCGTGGCCTCCACCGGCGGAATGGCGACGCAGACGCCGGCGGCGAAGATGTTGCGGTACTTCTTGCTGCGCTGGTACTCGTCGATGAGCACGAATCCGCGCGGATTGCACAGGCCCTCGACGGCCGCCACGGCGTCCACCCCCTTGAACGCGGGCAACATCATGCTGTACTTGAAGGGCAGTTCATGCTCCTTCTTCGGTTGGCCGTTGTCGTCCATTTCGGTCACGAACATTTTTCCCGCCTCGACGCGGCTCACCTTGGCGTTGGTGATCCACTTGATGTCGAAGCTGCGCAATTCGCTCTCCAGCATGCTCTTGGAGTCGCCCACGCCGCCCAGGCCCATGTGGCCGATGTAAGGCTCGCTGGTGACGAAAGTCAGCGGCACCTTGTGGCGCAGCTTGCGGCGCTGCAAGTCCTTGTTGAAGATGAAGCTGAACTCGTAGGCCGGGCCAAAACACGATGCGCCGGGCATCGCGCCGATGACGGCCGGGCCGGGGTTTTCCAAAAAGGTTTGGTAATCAGCCCAGGCTTTTTCGGCGTGATCGATGGTGCAGATGGAATGAGTGTGCCCGTTCTCAGGACCTGCGCCCGGCACTTCGTCGAAAGACAGCTTGGGGCCGGTGGTGATGACGAGGTAATCGTAGGCCAGACGCTGCCCGTCGGCCAGTTCCAGGGCGTTGCCTTCGGCGTCGATGCTTGTGACGCGCTGGGCGATGAAATCGATGTTTTTCTTGTTCAGGTAGGGCGCAATCGGCAGGGTGATGTCCTTGCGCGCGCGCCAGCCCACGGCCACCCAGGGGTTGGACGGCACGAACTGAAAATAGTCCACCGCGTTGACCACGGTGATGCGGTGCGATTTGTCGATGGCGGCGCGCAGGTCATACGCAGTGGGCATGCCGCCCGTGCCAGCGCCAAGAATCACGATATGGGCCATGGTTTTGTCTCCTTTGTTGTGGTGTGAAATCGTTGGGCGCGGCTAGCCGCCAGGCCGGCGGTAAGCGACGTAATACAGCAGCGGAATGACCACCAGGGTCAGCACGGTGGAAACCAGAATGCCGAAGATCAGCGAGATCGCCAGCCCGTTGAAAATCGGGTCGGAGAGGATGAACAGCGCACCAATCATGGCCGCCAGCGCGGTCAGCACAATGGGTTGGGCGCGGGTGGCGGCGCTCTTGGCAATGGCGCGTTCGAGGGGCACGCCCTCGGCCTCTTGCAGGTGAATGAAATCCACCAGCAGGATGGAGTTGCGCACGATGATGCCCGCCAGCGCGATCATGCCGATCATGCTGGTGGCCGTGAATTGCGCACCCAGCAGCGCGTGGCCCGGCATGACGCCGATGATGGTGAGCGGGATCGGCGCCATGATGATGAGCGGCGTGAGGTACGAGCCGAACTGCGCCACCACCAGGAGGTAGATCAGGATCAGCCCGACCGCGTAGGCCGCGCCCATGTCGCGGAAAGTCTCGTAGGTGATCTGCCATTCGCCGTCCCACTTGAGCGCGTAGCTGCGGTAGGGGTCTTGCGGCTGGCGGATGAAGTATTCGGCCAGCCTGCCGCCATCGGGCATGGCAAGCTCAGCCAGCGCGCCGCGCATTTTGAACATGCCGTACAGCGGGCTGTCGAGATCGCCGGGTTTGGTGCCGGCCATGTCGCCGGTGACGAACTGCACGGGCAGCAAATCCTTGTGATAAATCGGCTCCTCGCGCTGCGTATGGGTGACAGTGACCAGTTCGCCAATCGGCACCAGCGCCCCGCTCCTGGAACGCACATTGAGTTGCAGCAGCGCATCGAGACTGCCGTGCAGTTCGGGCGTCAGTTGCAGCCAGGTGGGCACGGCAAAGCGGCTCTGGTCGTGCAGATAGGTGGCAGCATCGCCGCTGAACCCCATGTGCAGCGTGGCGGCAATCGCATCCTGCGTCACACCCAGTTGCGCGGCCTTGCGCCGATCCACCAGCAGGTCGATCTTGGGCGCGGCGGCGATGGTGGTGTCATCAATATCGACCACGCCGGGTTGCTGCTCGAACACCTTGCGCACCTGCCGCGCAACGGTATGACGGCCGTCAACTTCCGGGCCGTAGATTTCCGCCACGATGGGCGCCAGCACGGGCGGGCCGGGCGGCACTTCCACCACTTTCACGCTGGCGCCGTAGCGCAGGCCGATTTCGTGCAGCGCCGGGCGCACGCGCATGGCGATGGCGTGGCTCTGGTCGTGGCGCTGCGATTTGTCGATCAGGTTCACTTGCAGATCGCCCACCTCGCCGCCCGCGCGCAGATAGTACTGGCGTACCAGACCGTTGAAATTGATGGGCGCGGCAGTGCCGGCGTAGGCCTGGTAGTTGGTGACTTCGGGCACGGTGGCCAGATGGTTCCCCAGTTCGCGCAGCAGCGCGGCGGTTTTTTCGACCGGCGTGCCAGCGGGCATATCGACCACCACCTGAAATTCGCTCTTGTTGTCGAAGGGCAGCATCTTGAGCACCACCAGCCCGAGCACCGGCAGCAGCAGCGAGAGCGCGATCAGGCCGCCGATGAAGGCACCGAGCAGCCAGCGGTTGCGCCCCTTCTTTTGTCCGTCCGGGGCATCGAGCAGGGCGCCGAAGATGCGCTCGAACAGGGGGCCAAGTTTGCCTGCCAGTCCGTGTCCCGCCGCCTTGCCGTGGTCATCGGTGGCGCTGGCCTTCATCCAGTGCCGCGCCAGCCACGGCGTCAGCACGAAGGCAATGGCCAGCGACAGCAACATGCCCATGCTGGCGTTGATCGGAATTGGCGCCATGTACGGCCCCATCAGGCCGCTGACGAAGGCCATCGGCAGCAGCGCGGCAATCACCGTGAGCGTGGCCAGAATGGTCGGCCCGCCGACTTCATCGACCGCGCCGGGAATGATCTGGATGAGCGTTTTGCCGGGGAACAGCATCTGGTGCCGGTGGATGTTCTCGACCACCACGATGGCGTCATCGACCAGAATGCCGATGGAAAAAATCAGGGCGAACAGCGACACGCGGTTGAGCGTGAAGCCCCAGGCCCAGGACGCGAACAGCGTTACCGTCAGCGTCAGCACCACCGCCGTGCCGACGATGGCCGCCTCGCGCCGCCCGAGCGCGACGAACACCAGCGCCACCACGGAGAGCGTGGCGAATAACAGCTTTTTGATGAGCGTCATCGCCTTGTCATTGGCGGTGGCGCCATAGTTGCGCGTCTCCGACACCTGCACATCGGCTGGAATCACCACCCCCTTCAATTGCTCGACGCGCTGCATCAGCGCATCGGCCACGGTGATCGCGTTTTCGCCCGGTTTTTTGGTGATGGCGAGCGTCACCGAGGGCTGTTCGACGGCACGCGGCGCGGCCCCGGCGCGGTCGATTTCGCCATGCCATGCCATGTGTTGTGCGGGCGGCGCGCCGTCGCGCACATTGGCCACTTCGCGCAGATACACCGGTTTGCCATTGCGGCTGGCCACCACCATTTCCGCGACGTCATGGGCGCTTTGCAGATACGGCCCGGTTTCGATGGCGATGGCGCGTTCGCCCGCCAGCAGATCGCCGACCGGCAAGCCCCTGTTGGCCGACTGCAAAGCGCCTTGCAGTTCGGGCAAGGTGAGACCCGCAGCGGCCAGCCGCGTCGGGTCGATCTCGATGAGCACGGCGCGGCTTGGCCCCCCAATCGTATAAACCTCGCGTGTGCCGGGCACGCGCTTGAGGTCGGTTTCGATGCTGTGGGCCACGCGCTCCAGATCGAACGCGCCGCTGTCCTCGCGCGCCGTCGACAGCGTGAGCGCGACGATGGGCACGTCATCGACGCCCTTGGGTTTGATGATGGGCGGCAGCACGCCCAGGCCCTGCGGCAGCCAGTCAGCATTCGCGCCCACTGCGTCATACAAGCGCACCACGGCAGTCTGGCGCGGCACGCCAACCTTGAACTGCACCGTGAGTATCGCCACGCCGGGGCGCGAGACGCTCAGCACATGCTCGATGCCGGACATCTGCGAAAGCACATGCTCGGCGGGCGTGGCCACCAGCGCCTCGACATCCTTCACGCTGGCGCCGGGAAAGGGCACGATGACGTTGGCCATCGTCACGTCGATCTGCGGTTCCTCCTCGCGCGGCGTGACCAGCACGGCGAAGATGCCCAGCAGCAGCGCCACCAGCGCCAGCAAGGGCGTGATTTGCGCCGACTGGAAGAAGGCGGCGATGCGGCCTGATACCCCCAGGCGCGGGGACGCCTCGGGCTGGGGCAGGTGGGCGTCCGTCATCACTTGCCGCCCTCGGCCAGCCGCCGCAGCACCGTCTGCGGCTCCGTCACCACGCGCTCGCCCGCCGCCAGGCCGCTGATGATCTCCACCTGATCGCCGCGCACCGGCCCCAGCCGCACCTGCCGCAGCAGCGGTACGCCCTGGGCGTCCAGCACGTACACCCCCGTCATTTCCGAACGCCGCACCAGGGTTGCCCGGGGCACCCACACGCCGGCCGCTTCCGCGCTGGCCGCCACCGGCAGCCACAAACGCGCGAACTGCCCCGGCGCCGCTCCCTGGCCGGCCGGCAGATCCGCGCGCACCTGCCGCGTCATGGAGGCGGGATCGACCGTGGGCAACACCTGCACGCGCGCCGGCTCGATCCGCCCGTCCTGCCCGCCCAACTGCACGCGCGCGCCGTCGATGCCCCGCGCCAATACGGCAACCGGCACCGCCGCGCTCACCCGCAGCGCCGCCGGGTCATAGACCGTGATGAGCGGTCGGCCCGGCATGACCATGTCGCCCTGCTCCACCGCCACCACCGCCACCACGCCGGCAAAAGGCGCGGTGATTTCATGCCAGCCGGTCTGCGCCCGCGCTGCGCGATCCTGCGCCTGCGCGCTGCGGTATTGCGCCTCGGCCTGCTCCAGCGCGGCGCGGGCGATGTGGTTTTGCGCGAAAAGCTGGCGTTTGCGCTCCACCTCGCGCGTCGCCACCTCCAGCGCCGCCGAACTGGCCGCCACGCCCTGCTCCGCCGCCCGCGCGTCGATGCGCGCCAGCACCTGTCCGGCGCGCACGCTATCGCCCACTTTCACGTTCAGCGCCAGCACGGCGCCGGGCACCTGCGCGGCCAGCACCGATTGGCGCACGGCCTCGACCGTACCGTCATACGCTGCGGCGGCGGCATCCGCCCTGGCTTGCGCGGGCACGGTCGGCCATTCCCCGGCCGGCGCCGCCAGCGGCAAAGCCAATGCCGCGCCCAGCATCAGCCGGGGCAGCAGAAAACACGGTTGACGCAAAACACCCCCAGCGAAACGCTTCGTTCCTGAACACCACATGGATCTATCCTCGTTTGTATCCGCCCGCGATGACTCGACTCTTGGCAGAAATCATTCTGCGCGCTATTATTTGCAGAGTTGCGCAAATAGTCAACATTCCAGCCGATATGACAAACGATGCTGCCCCCCTGGCCAGAGCGCTGCCTCCCGAAGCGCTGGCGTATGTTTCGGATTACTTTCGCGTTTTGTCCGAGCCGATGCGCCTGCGCATTCTGAATACGCTGTGCGCCGGCGAATTGAGCGTCGGTGAAGTGGCGCAGCACATTGATTCGAGCATCGCCAACACCTCGCGCCATCTGGCGCAAATGGCGCAATACGGCCTGATCGAGCGCGAAAGCCGCGGCAACAGCGCCTACTACCGCATTGCCGACCCCTCGGTGCATCAACTGTGCGAACTGGTCTGTGGCAGCCTGGTGCGCCGCTTCGATGCACAGGCCGGCACGCACAAGGCGCTGCGCAAGGCGCGTACCGCCGGAGATCCTGCGGCATAGGTTCCTTCCATTTCCCAATCAACCGATGACTTTGTCGGCTTCGCTTGCCGTACAACCGTACTGTCTCTCGCTTCGCCTTCGCGTCCTCGGCTGATTTGAAAATGGAATACGGCGGTCCTGGTGATCGCCATCGTGAAATGAAAACCCGGCGTCAAGCCGGGTTTTTCGTGGTGTTGAAAGAGACGATGCGCTCAGGCGACGTTCAGCGCCTGGTCGAGATCGGCGATCAGGTCGTCGATATGCTCGATGCCGACCGACAGCCGGATCATGTCTTCGGAAACGCCGGCCTTGCTGAGTTCTTCCGCCGACAACTGGCGGTGCGTGGTCGAAGCCGGGTGGCAGGCGAGCGTTTTGCAGTCGCCGATGTTGACCAGGCGGGTGACCAGTTGCAGCGCATCCTGAAACCGGCCGCCGGCCTCGCGGCCGCCCTTGACGCCGAAGGTGAGAATGCCGGAGGCGCGCCCGCCCAGGTATTTCTGTACCAGCGCATGATCCTTGTGCTCGGGCAGGCCGGCGTAATTGACCCAGCCGACCTTGGCATGACTTTGCAGGAATTTGGCGATTTTCAGCGCGTTGGCGCAGATGCGATCCATGCGCAGGGCCAGCGTCTCGATGCCTTGCAGGATCAGGAAGGCGTTGAACGGGCTGATCGCCGCGCCCATGTTGCGCAGCGGCACGACGCGGGCGCGGCCGATGTAGGCGGCGGGGCCGAGCGCCTCGGTGTAGACGACGCCGTGATAGGAGGCATCCGGCTCGCTGAGGCACTTGAAGCGCGCCTTGTGCGCGGCCCAGGGGAATTTGCCGCTATCGACGATGACGCCGCCGAGCGAATTGCCGTGGCCGCCCAGATACTTGGTCAGGGCATGGACAACGATGTCGGCGCCGTGCTCGAAGGGGCGGCACAGGTAGGGCGACGGCACGGTGTTGTCGACGATGACCGGCACGCCGTGGCGGTGGGCGATTTCGGCCAGCTTCTCGAAATCGGTGATGTTGCCGAGCGGGTTGCCGATGGATTCGCAATACACGGCCCTGGTTTTGCCGTCGATCAACGTCTCGAAAGCGCCTGGTTCGCGGTAGTCGGCAAAGCGCACCTCGATGCCGTACTTGGGCAGGGTATGGGCGAACAGGTTGTAGGTGCCGCCATACAGCGTGCTGGAGGTGACGATGTTGTCGCCGGCCTCGGCGATGGTCTGGATGGCGGCGGTGATGGCCGCCATGCCGGAGGCCATGGCCAGCGCGGCGACGCCGCCTTCGAGCGCGGCGACGCGCTTTTCCAGCACATCCTGGGTCGGATTCATGATCCGCGTGTAGATGTTGCCGGCCACCTTGAGGTCGAACAGATCGGCCCCGTGCTGGGTGCTGTCGAAAGCGTAGGAGGTGGTCTGGTAGATGGGAACGGCGACCGCCTTGGTGGTCGGGTCGGGCGTATAGCCGCCGTGTACGGCCAGGGTTTCGAGTTTCATGCGGATTTCTCTTTCAGATCAGGATGTAACGGTGATTGTGCGTTTCGCGCTGCAAGGCCGCGGCGGCCTCGGCGGCGGGGAAGGAAACCAGGCTGACATACCATTGCCGGCGGTCGCTGCAATGCAGCATCGGCATTTTCTGCGTCGCGGCCGGAACATCGTTACCGGTCGGCGCAGCCGCTTCCATGCGCAGGAAGCACTCCGGCGCGGCGAGCCAGCTCAACAATCCCGAGACCAGGCTGTCCGGGGTCAGTTCGCGCGTCTTGGCCGCGGATGGCGGGTGTATTTCGTTCGCCACGATCTTGCTGGTGTCGTGTTGCAACGCCCATTCCCAGCGGATGGGCTGCATCTGATCCTTGTGCTGCAACTTTTTCACGTGATAGGCGAAATTGCACAGCAGCCGGTCGAAAGCGGCCAGGCACAGCTTTTCCCGGCAATCATCGGCGCTCTCGGCCAGACTGCGCAGCGTGTGATCGGCCAGATGCGGCGAACCATTGTTGGTGGTTTTCAAGCGCATGCCGAGCAGGGCATAGACTTCTTTGTCATCGCTCGCCCGTTCCTTCATGGCCTCCTTGACCTCCAGGCTGCGCCCGAGGGCATGACTGATTTGCTCGGCATCGAACAATGGGCTGGAGGCGAGTGCGCTCGGGCCGGGAATGGCCGCGATCTGCCGCTCGAAATACTCAATCGCAGCCTGGGTGGCCGGGAGCAGGCGCTGGGCAAAATCCGGGGCCTCGTCGATGCCGTTGCCGATCGCGACTTCGATGCGGGTCAGCAGCGGGTGGTTCGGGGCGGATGTCGAATTGCCGGAAAAGAAGCGAGCCAATTTGCCAAGCATGGTGCAAGACTCCTGAAAGAAAGAAAAACCGCATACCCGAGATGCTGTTCCGGCTGCTGTCAGCGCGCCCAAACGCAGGCTTTGCAAGGATTTTGTTTTTATTACAAGACCATGCCCGAGTCAACGAGGCCAGCAGGGTTAGCGCATGCCGATCAGAAAACGCCCCGGATTGACCGCATCGACCAGATCGCGCTCCAGCGGCAGCGGCTCGCCTTCCAGACGGTTGAGCAACAGATCGGCCATCAGCGCCGACCAGACGATGCCGCGCGAACCGAAACCCTGCACGCACCACAGGCCGGGCAGCGTCGGCAGATGGCGCAGACGGCGGTTGGCGGCGGCCTCGGGCCGCGGCATGGCGCCGACGATGGGCAGGCGATCCGGCGACATCGGGCGAAAGCCGACCCGGCCGGTCAGCGCTGCCGGGTCGATGCCGGCGGCAAAATCGGGCAGGGTCAGGCGCAGGCGGGCGAGATTGTCGGCGTGATCGGCGAGCCGCTCGCCGGCCTCGGCATCGTCGTAGGCCAGCGAGGCGCCGATCAGGCGCACGCCGTCGACCTCCGGCATGGCGTAGCCGATCTGGAACAGCACGGTATCGAGGGCCGGCTTGGCGCTCGCCGGCAGATGGCTGACCTGGCCGCGCGCGGCGCGCTGCGGCAGCCAGGCGAATGGGGCAAAACCCGGCGCGGCGACGCCGCTGGCCATGACCAGCACCGGCGCTTCGGCCAGCCGCCGGCCATCGGCAGCCAACGCCCGCCAGCCGCCGGCGTCATCCGCTTCCAGGCGGGCAACCGGGGTCGAGAAGCGGCAATCGATGCGTTCGGGAAAGGTCGCCAGCGCCGCCCGGCAAACCGACGGCGGTTGCACCCAGCCGGCGCCGGGAAACCACCAGCCGCCGTGCTTCACCGGCTGGCCGAGCCGCTGGCTGGCCGCAGCGCGGTCGAGATATTGCAGCACCCCGGGCGGCAGGCCCAACTGCTCGACGGTGCGCCGCTGCTGCGCTTCGTGTTCGGCTTCGCGGGCCAGATGCAGCACGCCGCATGGCGACCAGCGCGCCGCCGGCAGCGTTTCGAGCAGGGCGCGAGTCGCCAGAAAACCGGCCCGCGTCAGGCGCGACAGGCGGTTGTCGTCGGCGCTGGGCAGCGGCCGCAACATGCCGGCCAGATTGCTGGAAGCGCCATCGCCAGCGGCCGCCGCCTGTTCCAGCACCGTCACCTGCCAACCGGCCGAGGCCAGCCGGTGCGCCGCCATACTGCCGGCAATGCCGGCGCCGATCACGATGGCTCGCCGCTCGGCGGGCAGGGGGCGACGCTCCGGCCGGCGCGAGCGAAAACGGCCGGCCAGCATCTGCCGCTTGCCGGCGAAGCCGGGCCGTTTCTCCAGATCGAATTCGACCGCTTCCAGCGCGGCGCGTACCTCGCCGGCGACCGACCAGGTCGCCAGCGTGGCGCCCGGCGCGGCCATGCGGGCCAGACCCCGGCACAGCGCCGGCGTCCACAGCGCCGGATTTTTGGCGGGCGAAAAACCGTCGAGATAAAAGGCATCGACCGAGGCGTCGATGTCGCCAAGCCGCGTTGCCGCATCGCCGAATAGCAGCGTCAGCGCCAGTTGGTCATCCGCGAAATAAAGGCGGTGCATCCCCGGCGTCAGCGGCGGCCAGCGCTGCTGCAACGGCCCGGCCAGCGCGGCGAATTCCGGCCAGGCGCGGTGGGCGACGGCGAGATCGGCGGCGCTGAAAGGATGCTTCTCGAGCGCAACGAAATGCAGCCGCCGGCAACGCCGCGGATCATCGCGCCAGGCTTGCCAGGTGGCGAGAAAATTCAGACCAAGGCCGAAGCCGGTTTCGAGAATGACGAAACGCTGGCGGCCTTGCCAGCGCGCCGGCAACGCATTGCCGCCGAGAAAAACATGACGCGCCTGCGCCGGCCCGCCGTGCGCCGAGTGATAGACATCGCCGAAAGCGGCGGAGAATGGCGTGCCGTCCGGGGTGAAGTCGAGGCGGGCGGGGGTGAGTTTGTCCACGATGCGGTTGCCGTAATCGCCCCGATTGCGCGCAGGCTGCTTGCTGCCCTGTCTGGCGCTGTGCGACCATGAAATATGAGCATTTTAAGCAGGTTCTGACGGATGCATCAGGGCGATCGCATGAAATTCATGTCAACCCAAGCAATTGAGCGCGGTAGGGATCGGAAGTCGCGGCGATGAGGCGTCGTGCCTTGATGCCACTCTTTCGTGGAATGGGGTCAAGGCGGATGAGGTTCAGTGTCATGTGCTTGAGGACGGCCAGGTTGTGGGCGGCATGGCCGGTACGAGCACGCATCTGATCATCGGCGAAGACAACGTTCATGCACCAGTGCAGGCGGTTTTCGACACTCCAGTGCGCGCGGATCGCCCGCAAGAGGCGATCCGCATCGGGGGCGAGGCTCGAAAGATAGTAGCGATGCTCAAGTGTCGTCTTGCCCTTGATCTCGCGCTGTGACTCGATCACCGCGAAGGAGTTCAGATCTGACCGGATACTACTCATCAAGTCATGCCTTGACCGCTTCGGGGTGTTGTTCATACGCCCGCTTGATCGGCCTTTGCGGGGTGAAGCCCCAATGCTTGAGATACTCGCCCATGGTGCGGATCGGCAAGTCGATACCGAACTCCTGCTGCATCAAGAGCAACACCGCTCCCCGCGTCCAGAGCGCAAACGAGAGCTTCAACTGCTCTGGTCGGTTCTTGCAGATCAGCCGCTGGATGTGCAACTCCTGCTCGGCCGACAGGCGCCGCTGCTCTCCTGGTGCGCGCCCTGTCGGCTTGGGCGTCAGGGCTTGAAGGTTTCCCGCCTTGACCGCCCTGCGTACCGTACCCTGCGCTATGCCCAGCGCCATCGCAATGTCTTTGATCGCCATGCTGCGCCGGTGCAACCGCACCGCCTGCTTGCGCCCGTCTGTCCATCCGCTTCCCTAGGCGCGGCGCAGGTAGTAGCGGGTCAGTTCGTAATCGGCGGTATGCTCCAGCAGCGCTGCCGGCAACAGCAGGCAATGCCGGCCATCGACC
>WQUQ01000286.1 GCA_009782025.1 Desulfobulbus sp.
ATTGCGCGCTCCGTCGCGGAATCCAAAACCCGCATGGATGCTGCGACTACGCGCAGCATGACGAGTGAGGATAGTCAATATTTAATAGCCGATTCTATAATGGTTTAGTCGATCGAATTTCAGCATGAAATTCTCCTATCCCCATCCTGATTCATGCAGCAGGCTCAATTTGCCCAGCCCGGATGGAATGGGGCATGCCGAGGTAGGTACCCCTCTTCGCCGGGCGGGAGCGCTGGCAGGTGTGGCGGCGGCGGTAATGCTTTGCCACAACGCCGCCTACGGCGTGGCGCTGATGCCGGTCGCGGCGGCGAACTCGGCTGCGGCGACCGGACGGCTGTACAGGTAACCCTGGAAGGCCTCGCAGCCGATGGTCAGCAGGATGTCGCGCTGCGGGATGGTTTCGACGCCTTCGGCGATCACGCTCAGGTTGAAGGCGCGACCGAGGGCAATGACGGCGTTGGCGATGGCGAAATTGCCGGAATGACGGTCGACCCCGTCGACAAAGCTGCGGTCGAGCTTGATCTGATCGAGCGGCAGTTGCTGCAAGTAGCTGAGCGAGGAATAACCGGTGCCGAAGTCGTCGAGCGACAGTCTCACGCCCAGTTCATCCTTGAGCGTGCGCATGCGGGTGATCGCCTCGTCCATGTTTTCCAGCAGCAGCGACTCGGTGATTTCGAGTTTCAGCGAGGCGGGGCGGGCGCCGCTCTCGCTCAGAGCCAAGGCGACGTTGTCGATGAAGGCGCTGTCGCGGAATTGCACGGCGCTGACATTGACCGCCAGGGTCAACCCGGCGGTCGCCGGGTTGCTCTGCCAGCGGGCCAACTGGCGGCAGGCTTCGTGCAGCACCCATTGGCCGAGCGGCAGGATCAGCCGGGTGCTCTCGGCTGCGGGGATGAATTCACCGGGCAGGATGATGCCGCGCTGCGGGTGCCGCCAGCGGATCAGGGCTTCGGCGCCGAGCAGCTTGCCAGCGCGGTCGACCTGACTTTGCAGGTAGAGGATGAACTGCCCTTCGGCCAGCGCCTGGTGCAATTCGCGTTCGATCTGGACGCGCTGCTCGACTTCGAGCTGCATCGCCGGATCGAAAAAACGCATGGTGTTCTTGCCGGCCGCCTTGGCCTTGTACATGGCCATGTCGGCCGATTTGAACAGGCTCTCGATCGTTGCTCCGTCGCTGCGGAAAGGCACGACGCCGATGCTGACCGAGCCACGATAGGTCATGTCGTCGAGTCGATAAGGGTCGCCAAGGGCGGTCAGTATGTGCTCGGTGGCCCGGCGAATCTGGGCGACGGCATCTTGGCTGTCGGCGCTGAGGTCTTCGAGCAGGATCACGAATTCGTCGCCGCCCAGGCGAGCCACCGTGTCGCTGGCCCGCACCGATTGCCGCAGGCGGTTGGCGACCTCGATCAGCAAGGAATCGCCAACCGCGTGACCGAGGGTGTCATTGAGCATCTTGAAATTGTCCAGATCGATGAACAGCAAGCCGCTGTGACGCTGATGGCGGCGGCCAGCGGCCAGTGTCTTGAGCAGCCGCTCGTTGAGCAGGCTGCGGTTGGGCAGCCGGGTCAGCTCGTCGTAGTAGGCGAGAAACTCGACCCGTTCCTCGGCTTTCTTGCGCTGCGTGATGTCGAGAAAGGCGGCAACGTAGTGGCTGACCTTCCCTTGTCTGTCGCGGACAGTCGAGATGCTCAGCCACTCGGGGTAAAACTCGCCGTTCTTGCGCCGATTCCAGATTTCTCCTTTCCAGCGCCCTTTGCGGTGCAGCGAGGCCCACATGTCCTGATAGAAAGCCGCATCGTGGTGGCCGGATTTGAGCAGGGCCGGCGTTTGCCCGATCGCTTCCTCGGCCGTGTAGCCGGTGATCCGGGTAAAAGCCTTGTTGACGCGCAAAATACGCTTGTCGGCGTCGGTGATCAGCATGCCCTCCTGGGCCTCGAAGGCGATGGCGGCGATGCGCATCGTCTCGTCGGCGCGGCGTTCCTCGGAAATATCGCGGAAAACGACAAGCACGCCATGCTGACCCGGCTGACCGGGGGCGCTGGTGGCGGAAAAAGCCGCCGGAAAGGCCTCGCCATTGCTGCGAAAATACCATTCCTCACCCTGACGGTGCTGACCATCGGACAGACACTGATAGATCGGACAGTCGCTGGCCGGATAATCGTCGCCATTGGGGTGATGACGGTGGAACTGCGCGTGCAGGTTGCAGCCGATCGCCTCCTCATGGCGACTGCCCAGGATTTCCAATGCCTTCGGGTTGATGAAGGCACATCGACCCTGATGGTCGAGGCCCATCACCCCTTCGCCCAGGTTGTCGAGGATACTGGCGCGCTCGCGCAAGGCTGCCCTGATCTGGCGACGGGAGCGAACCAGAAAAACGATGCCGGAGAAGGCCAGCAACAGCAAGGTGCTGAGCAACAAGGCAATCTGGCCGGGGTATTTCGCGATGATACCTTGCAGGTCAATGTGCGCCAGGCTTCCCGGATGGGTGCGCAATGCCCGCATGATCGTTTCGAGCGGGCTGTAGTCGGACGGCGGCGAGAAGGAATAGTGATCGCCGGCCGGTGTGCTCAAGCTGTCCGGGGGAATCTGCCACAAGGCCAGCGCAACGGTCTTGGTGATCGGCGCCGGCACCCGCTGATTGGCGAGAAAAGGCCAGTCCGGTATCAGGGGGGTGGATAGCCGCAGCGGGAAATCCGGTTCATGGCGCGGATTGACGACGGCCAGCGCATCCGGGGCAAGCTTGCCCTCGGCGATCAGGGCCTCGATCAGACCGCTGCGGACGAAGCCGGCGTCAACCTTGCCCTGTAGCACCTGCTCGACCACCAGATCCTGCGGCTGACCGGTAAAGACGAGGGTTGCTTCTTTCTTGATGTCGATGCCGGCTTGGAGCAACGTCCACTGTGGCAGGAGAAAGGAACCCGCCGAATCCTCGCGCGCGGCCGCGATCCTGGCGCCGCGCAAATCAGCGAGGGAGGCGATGTCGGCGCGGTCGGCGCGGCGAATGATGGCGCTGCCCATGCTGGAAATGGCGTACTCGCCGTGGCGGGTGGTCAGTGTGGCGATGGGGGCGAAGCCGCCGTGCGACACCTGGATGCGGATGTAGTGCTCAGGCTGGGTCAGCACGAAATCCAATTCGTCCTGTTCGATCGCCTTGGTGAGTTCATCGACAAACAGGCCGCGCAACTCAAAACGCTGCCCCGGCACTCGTTCCTCCAGATAGCGTACAAGCGGCTTCCACTGCTGCTCGGCGATGCTGAAACCGCGAAAAGCCAGCACGCCGATACGCAGCGGCGGCGGCTCGGTACCGGCTTGCGCCAGCGAGGGGATGATGAACAGGGCGGACAGGGCCAGGCCGATGAGCCATGACACCCCGCCACCGGCAAGCCAACGGCGGAACAGCGCAGCAAGACCCGAATTTCGCATCGGCTGCGCCGATGCCTCCTGACCGTTTGAAGTGCTCACTATC
>WQUQ01000287.1 GCA_009782025.1 Desulfobulbus sp.
CCATCGGATCGGCAAAGACCGTGAAACGGGCCGGGTCGATCTTGCCGATCAGGTCGGGATTGATCTCGTAGCCCGGCGGCGTCGACACATGCACCTTGAAATCGAGCACTTCGGCGGCCTGCAACCAGGTATTGCACATGTTGTTGGCATCGCCAACCCAAGCCACGGTCTTGCCCTGAATGTCGCCGCGATGCTCGATGTAGGTGTAAATGTCGGCCAGAATCTGGCACGGATGGTATTCGTTGGTCAGGCCGTTGATGACCGGCACCCGCGAGTTGGCGGCGAAGCGCTCGATGATGCCCTGCTCGAAGGTGCGGATCATCACGATGTCGCTCATCC
Organism: Desulfobulbus sp.; assembly: GCA_009782025.1. Classification (GTDB taxonomy): domain Bacteria; phylum Pseudomonadota; class Gammaproteobacteria; order Burkholderiales; family Rhodocyclaceae; genus Azonexus. The sequence goes on from WQUQ01000287.1 coordinate 340, forward strand.
GCGAGATGACCTGCGCCGCGTCCTCGACCGGCTCGCCGCGGCCCAGTTGCGAATCGCGGGTATTGAGATAGATGGCCGCCCCGCCCAGTTGCTGCATGCCAGCCTCGAAGGAGAGCCGGGTGCGGGTGCTGGCCTTCTCGAAAATCATCACCAGCGTCCGGTCGCTGAGCGGCCAGTATTTCTGGTAGGACTTGAACTGGTTCTTGATCCAGCGCGTGCGCTCGAACACATAATCGAACTCGTCGCGCGTGAAATCCTTGAATTGCAGAAAGTGCCTGATCGCCATCGTTTTTACCCAAACTCGCCCAAATTCAGGCCGCCAGGAATTCACGAATCAGCGGCGCCGTCCGCGCCACCAGTTCGCGTGCATCGCTGTCGCTGAAAATGAGCGAGGGTAGCAAGCGGATCACCGAATCCGCCGTGACGTTGATGAGCAGCCCGGCCGCCAGCGCCTTGCCGACCAGTTCGCCGCAGGGGCGATCGAGTTCGATGCCGATCATCAGGCCCTGGCCGCGAATCTCGCGCACGCCCTTGACGCCGGCCAGCGCCTCGCCGAACAACTGGCGAATCAGCGCGCCGACGCGGGCCGCGTTATCCAGCAAGCCCTCCTCTTCCATGACCTGAATGGTCGTCAGGGCGGCAGCGCAAGCCAGCGGATTGCCGCCGAAGGTCGAGCCGTGGTTGCCCGGCCCGAACAGCCCGGCCGCCCGGCCGCCGGCCAGGCAAGCGCCGATCGGCACGCCCGACCCCAGGCCCTTGGCCAGCGTCGCGATATCCGGCTGGACGCCGACCTGCTGATAGCCGAACCACTTGCCGGTACGGCCCATGCCGCACTGCACCTCGTCGCAGATCAGCAGCCAGCCCTGACTGTCGCACAATTCGCGCACGCCCTGGTACCAGGCGGGATCGACCAGATGGATGCCGCCCTCGCCCTGGAGAATTTCCAGCATCACGGCGACGATGTTCTTGTTGTGCCCGGCGACAGCCTTGATCGCCTCCAGATCGCCATACGGCACCCGCACGAAACCCGCCACCAGCGGCTCGAAACCGGCCTGCGTCTTGCGGTTGCCAGTCGCCGACAGCGTCGCCAGCGTGCGCCCGTGGAAGGCCTTTTCCATCACGATGATGGTCGGCAGTTCGATACCCTGCTGGTGTCCGTAAAAACGGGCCAGTTTGATTGCCGCCTCATTGGCCTCGCAGCCGGAATTGGCGAAGAACACCTCCTGCATGCCGGACAGTCTGCATAGCATGTCCGCCAGCCGTTCCTGTTCCTCGATGCGGTAGATATTCGAGGTATGCAGCAGGCGCCCGGCCTGGGCGGCGATGGTCGCCACCAGTTTGGGATGGGCATGGCCGAGCGTGGACACGGCGATTCCCGACAGGGCATCCAGGTACTCGCGCCCCTCATCATCGAAAACCCGGCAGCCCCGGCCGTGGCTGAAAGTCACCGGCAAGCGGGCATAAGTGTTCATGACATGCGACATCAGGCGACCCCAACAAACGAAAACGGCGGCCATCGCCGCCGGGAAATGCGCCCCTCTCGACGGATTTCATCCGAAAGAGTTGCAGGAATAGGCATGTTAAGTGAAAAATAGAGGCTTGTATAGAACGACAAAAAACCATGCGCATCGCCATTTTCAACCAGAAGGGGGGCGTCGGAAAAACGACGACTGCGCTCAATCTCGGCGCCGCCCTCAATCGCGCGGGCAACCCGACGCTGCTCCTCGACCTCGATCCGCAAGGCCATCTTTCCAGCATCCACGGTCAGGCCCCGACCGAGGCCAGTCGCAGCCTGTTCGCCTTCTACCAGGACAACCGCAGCCTCGCCGAACTGGAAATCGACTGGGAGCACATCGGCCAACTGATCCCGGCGCACCAGCAACTCATCAAGGTCGACTCGATTTTCGGCAAGGGGCCGGCCATCCTCAACAAACTGCGCGTCGGCCTCGACGCCACCCTGGCCGAGCATCCCCAGCGCCCCTGCGTCATCGATTGCTGCCCCTACATCGGCGTCCTCGCGCTCAACGCCATTTTCGCCTGCGACCGGCTCATCATTCCGGTGTCCACCGACTACCTCTCACTGCAAGCCGCCGACCACATCACCCATACCCTGCAAGTGCTGGAACCGGTGCTCAAGCGCCGCGTCGAGCGCCGCTACCTGCTCACCCGTTTCGTCCGCCGGCGGCGCATGAGCGAGGACGTGCGCCAGAAGTTACGCGAGCGTTACGGTGACGAAGTGCTGGATACGGTCATTTCCGAGAACGTGTCCATCGCCGAAAGCCCCTCGGTCAACCAGGACGTATTCCGCCGCAACCCCGTCAGCGCCGGCGCCAATGATTACCAGAGCCTGCTCGCCGAACTCGTCACTCGCGGCGACATGCCGCTCACGCCGCCGAAATCAGATCAACGACATCCTCATAATTGAGATGTCCGCGCGCCCCTGGCGGCAGGCGTTCCGCCCGGCATTCCAGGACTTCGCAATCGCGGTAGATACGCTCCAGCTTCTGCCGCGCCGCTGCCTCGTCAGCCCCGAAAAAGGACAAATTCTCCACCACCACGCCATTGCGCGTTCGGATGCGAAAGTGATATTTCGTGATCGCGGCAGCCTGCATGAAATTCCCCGTGAATCATTGAACTAGGTCAAGTATATGCAGTGAATTCTACAAAAACAACCTATCTCACTAATACCAAAGAAGTTTCTCTTGCACTCCCGGCGCCTGACGCCAGGGTGGCCGTTCAGCGACCTGCTGACGAGAAAGCCGCCCAGGGTGACGGGGCGGCTTTCGGAATGGTGCCCGAGACCGGGATCGAACCGGTACGACCTTGCGGCCGAGGGATTTTCTTCCCACTTCGGCTTTCGCCGCCAGCAATGCTGTTCGTGGGCTGGAGTACGCCTTCGCCGTAGCCTTGCGGCCCTTAGGCGCCCGCCGTCTACTCTCTACACCTTCCCCATCGCGGAGATCGGGCTTGGCTCGGCGTTGACTCGGATGCAGGAGCATCCAGGGTTTTCGCCGACTTTGACGGGTTCCACTTCGGACGTTTCCCCCCGAAGGCTCAAATTGTTCAAGTCCCTTGTGTCTACCCATTTCACCACTCGGGCGGCGGGGCGATTTTATATCG